>JANQSK010001020.1 GCA_028284105.1 Anaerolineae bacterium | reverse complement strand
AAAAAGCAGGCATCGTCTAAAGATGTTGCCCGATTGGCTGGCGTTTCCCAACCCACCGTTTCACGGGCGTTTGATCCGGATTCGCCAGTCTCACCTGCTACCCGTGCCAAAATTCTTGATGCTGCTCGATCGCTTGGGTATCAGCCGAATGCCATTGCCCGAACGTTGCTGACAAACCGAAGCAACATTGTTGGGGTAGTCATGGCAAATGTCACGGCTAGTATGTTTTATCCGCAGGTGTTGGAACAATTAACGGCCGTTCTTCAAGCGAACAAAAAGCAGAGTCTTCTATTTAATCTTCAGCCTGACCAACCAGTAGATGATATCCTGCCGCAACTGATGGGGTATCAGGTTGACGGGCTGATCACTGCTTCCACAACACCATCAAACGAAGTTGTAAATGAATGCGTTCGCACTGGTACGCCCGTTGTGCTGTTTAATCGCGTCGCACCTGACTCACAGGCGCATGCGGTTTGCTGTGATAATGAAGAAGCGGCTCGCCAGGTGGCGCATTATTTTGCTAGCAAATCATTCCAAAAAATTGCGTATATTGCTGGTATTGAAAATACCGAAACAAATCGACTTCGGGAACGTGGGTTTTTGACTGGGCTTGCTGAACACGATAAGCAGCTGTTTAAAAAAATAACGGGTGATTACACGTATAAAGCGGGGCAGGTGGGTGCCAGAACATTATTTGATTCAAAAGATAGACCGGATGCAATATTCTGTGCAGCTGACATCATGGCACTAGGTGTCATCGATGTGTTGAAAAATGAGTTTGACTTGCAAGTGCCAACAGATGTGGCTGTATTTGGATTTGATAATATTCCATCCGCAGAATGGCCAGCTTACAATCTTTCGACGGTGAGTCAGCCCATTGGATTGATGGTGGAAACGGCCGTTTCTCTCATCCTAAACCCACCAGCCAACAGCACGATTCGCCAGCTTCAAGGGGAATTGGTGCTTCGGGGATCAGCCTAATCTAGAAACTGATTCCGATGAGTTGACATAATGCATGAAAAGAGAATTACAATGAAACTAGAAAAACGACACCCAGATATTACTTCTTTGATAGACGAGAACGTTGAACTTGAACAATTGGCAACCAGCTTTGACTTTGTTGAAGGTCCCATCTGGCATCCTGATTATCACAGCATCATTTTTAGTGATATTTTGGGGAACTCCATTTATAGCTGGCGAGCAGATAGCGGTATTGTGAAGCGTAATCGACATAGCTATATGGCGAATGGGAATGCTTATGATTTGCAAGGCCGAATGATTACCTGCGAACACGCAACAAGCCGTTTAACGCAAACCGATTTGACCGCAGGGACTTATGACATACTGGCAACGCACTATGATGGGAAGCAACTCAATAGCCCTAATGATGTGGTTGTGAAATCAGATGGCTCGATTTATTTTACAGATCCAACATCTGGGCGCAGTGCAGGATATGGGGTGCCTCGTGAACCCGAATTGCCATTTAGCGGTGTGTATCGGTTGGATATTGAATCGGGCAATCTGAGCTTGCTTGTTGATGATTTTGAGAAGCCTAATGGCCTCTGTTTCTCAAGAGATGAGAAGCAGCTCTTTGTGAATGACACAGCCAGAATGCATATTCGCGTTTTTGATGTAACTGATGATGGTGGGGTGACAAACGGCCGTTTATTTGCCGAAACAAAAGGGGAAGGCGTTGGTGTTCCAGATGGGATGAAAATCGATACCCAAGATAACATTTATTGCTGTGGGCCAGGTGGCGTCCATCTATTTAACGCCGCTGGTGACGCGCTTGGTGTAATTCTGATGCCTGAACATGCGGCTAATTTTTGCTTTGGGGATGAGGATATGAAATCGCTTTACATCACTGCTTCAACAAGCTTGTATCGGGTACGCGTCAATATTCCGGGTCACCCAATATTTCATAAAGTATCTTAGCCAGCTATCCACAAAATAACAGATATTTGACACGAAAACGATTTCGACCTATTATCACGCCATTCTAAAACGTTTTCGTTACATTTTCGCAACAGATTCTTCGGTCTAAAAAAGTTTGTTGAGTTATGTCTGTTAAAATTAAGGATATTTCAGAACATTTAGGTATATCTGTCTCAACCGTCTCAAAGGCATTGAACGGTTATGATGATGTGTCTCAACAAACCCGCAGTCTTGTTCAAGAAACCGCCCGTACGCTAGGCTATCGCGCCAGCGCCTCCGCCCGCAATCTCCGCCGTGGAAGAACCGACAAAATTGGATTCGTATTTAATAATGCCCTGACTTTTATCAGCGATTATTTTGCTGAAATCATTGTGGGTGCCACCGCGGCCGCTGAGCAAAATGATAACAACATAGTTTTATACACAAACGAAGGGGATTCCCCTGATAGCTTGCTCAATCTAGTTCAAGCTCGTGAAGTTGATGGGTTTATTCTTGTTTGGAATCATGTTCCAAAAGCAATGATTGAAATGTTGCTTAAAGCGAACGTGCCTTTTGTCGTGTTGGGACGTCGCGTTCGACATCCAATGGCATCCTACATTGCCCCTGATAATTACCAAGGTGCAAAAGCGTTGATGCAGCATCTATTTGATTTAGGGCATCAACGGATTGGGTTTACAACACGGCCGTCTATGGGGCTGACCCACGAAGATCGATACCAAGCGTATAAAGATGCGTTAGCAGAAGCGAATTTGCCCTATATCCCTGAACTCGTGGTTGAAACAAAAATTGAGCCTTTGAGTGGTTATCATGCGATGAACACACTGCTTGACTTACCAAATCCACCAACGGCCGTTTTTGCTTTTCATGACTTTGTTGCCATCGATGCGCAGCGCGCTGCGTTAGAACGTGGGGTACGAATCCCTGAGGATATTGCGTTAGCTGGGTTTGATGGATTGCGTCTATCGCTTTTCACATCCCCTTCGATAACTACCGTCGCTCAGCCACTCAATGAAATTGGTCGAGAATCAGTCTACGCAATACTCGAAAGAATTAAAGATAACTCACAACCACCCATACAAAAAACTTTACCCGTGCGGCTACTTCCAAGGCAATCAACCCAAGGGTAGAGAGTAACAAACTTGAAAGTTTAATAGATTTTGGAAAGATAAAAATTTTTTGGCTAAAACGAAATCGTTTTCGAAACAATTGAGAAGAGAAGAATGGCAAAATCAAATAGCAATAAAGAAAATCATATTTCTTCAACCACAGACGTGACGTTGCATAGTAAGGGGAATCTGACCCGTATGCTTTCAGCAAATAACGTCCCTGAAAAACCAGCCATGCGTGGGTTTGATCCTAAGTTCGCAGACTTAGTTGATTATATCGTTCGTATTACGCATGAGATTTGGGAAGAAGGGGGGATTGGTCTTCTGTACGATTATTACGGCACCAACATGACGATTCATACGTCAAGCGGTCCGATATACGGCCGTGACAAAGTCATCGAAGCCACCATTCAAGCGCAAGCCGCTTTCCCTAATCGTCGACTGTATGCGGATGAAGTGATTTGGGGCGGGAACGATGTTGATGGTTTTCTTAGCTCCCATCGTTTGGTTCATGAAGGAATTAATCTAGGGGCTACGGCGTATGGACCTGCGACTGGTAAACGGGTCAGCTACAAAGCTGTTGCTGATTGTGCCGTCTTAAATAATGTGATTTATGAAGAGTGGCTTGTTCGTGATGAGTTGATGCTGATTCATCAGCTTGGCTACGATGTCCATGAAATGGCTCGTCGCATGGCTGAAAAAGAGTCAGATCAATTAAACAAGCTCGTTGTGCCCGGTGAAGCAACACGTTTACGTGGGCAACTTCCGCCAGTTCCACCAACGCCAAACCCAAATGGGCAATTTAATGTTGAGCTTTTTGTTAAGAATGCGCTACATGAAATTTGGAATTGGCGCTTGCTCAACAAAATTCCTGAAACACACACCCAAAACTTTATTTGTGAATCAGCGTCTGGTCGAAGTCTATACGGACAAGGACATTACCGGACGTATGTTTTGTCTTTACTCTCCCCATTCCCTGATTTAGCCGTGACATTTGATCACTTCTGCGCTTTGAAAGAAGGCCCAGACCGCTATCGAACGGCTACTCGATGGACGATGCAAGGGACCCATACGGGACCTGGTATTTATGGTGAACCCACCGGCAAGTCAATTCGGATTATGGGGATGAGTCATCATATCGTTGAAAACGGCCGTTTTACACATGAGTGGACTCTATTTGATGAGTTTGCTCTGTTAAAACAGCTTTATCGACCTGATTAATATGCAATAGATTATTTAGTCATTTGGTTGGCATTGTCCCTTGCCACTAATCACTAACTGAAGGAGGTTCTAAAACGAAGATTTTAAATAAAAAAATTCCTAAATTTAGAAAATTTTTAATTCCAAGTAAGGAGAAGAAAAAAACAAAAATGAAAAACTCACGTATTTTCACATATTTACTTTTATTGGTGGCTGCTGCATTTGTATTAGCTGCTTGTTCACCAGAAGTTGTTACCGAAACGGTTGAGGTTGAAGTAACCCGTGTTGTTACCGAAACTGAGACCGTAACTGAAACCATTACAGAACAAGTAGAGGTTGAGGTTACGCGCGTTGTTGAAGGCGAAACAATCACTGAAACAGTCGTTGAAGAGGTAATTGTTGAAGTTATCGTCGACCCAACTGAATGTAACATGGATGCACCAGCAGATTCGACAGAATTGAATATGATCGGTTGGTCATTCCCAATCACCGATTACTACGCTGAAGAGCTTGAAAAATGTAGTCGTATCGACAACTTGACAGTGAACACAAACTTGCTGGCTAGCACCGATGCGCAAGAGCAAGTTCGTTTAGCACTTTCATCAGGTGGTGACTCTCCATTTGATATTGTTCACGCAGCAAACTCAGGTGTTGCTGAATGGGCTGGCGCTGGCTGGATGATGCCACTCAATGACTTAGTAGAAAAATATTGGGACGAATATGATCTAGGTGATATTCCTCAAGCTGCATGGGATGGTGCAACCATTGATGGTCAAATCTACGGTGTACCTATCGTCGCTAACACATTGCACCTCATCTACAACGAAGCGCTTTTGGAAGAACTTGGTATTACCGCAATTCCAACCAACTACGACGAAGTCATCGACATGTGTAACACAATTGGTTTGGACAATACCGACATTGACTTCCCATTCACTGTAAACTTGTCAGCTGGTTGGGCATGGGAAATTGAATTCTTCGCGATGCAACGTAGCTTTGGTGGCCGTTTCCTCGATGAAAACAATATGCCAACCTTTAATGACGAAACCGGTGTTGCAGCTGCTACTCAACTTAAAGCCGTTGCAGATGCATGTATGGGTACAGATGGGTATGCCTTCAGCCTAAACGACCAAGAAGTTGCGATGCAAATTGGTACATTGCCAATGACCCAAATGTGGGCTAGCCGTGCAGCTAACATGCAAGACCCAGAACGTACCGAATTAGGCGACGTCATTAAGTTCGCACCTGCACCATTTGCTTCTGCAGGTGTAGACCTTGGTACAGGGACATCTTGGAATGACTACTACATGATTCCAGCGACCACAACCAACGATGCTGAAGTTATCTTCCGCGTTATCATGGAAGCTGCAGATGCCCGTAGCCAACGCGATGCTGCAGAAGTTGGTATGGCGACTCGCGCTTCTGTTGCTGAATTTGGTGGCCCTTACCAACCTGCCGCTGTTCAATCAATTGCTGACGGTATTGGTATCTACGACAAAAACCCAGCTATTGGTATCGTTCGCTCAAAATTGGGTGAATTCTTACCACTCATCGGTAGTGGTGAAATGACGCCAGAAGAAGCCTTAAACGCAGCCGCTGAATCGTACATCGAAGAAGCAACTGCCCAAGGGTATATCGACGGATAAGTTTGTTAAAAACCCTTAGGGCTTCAAAACCCTAAGGGTTTTTTTATTTCTAGGAGGAAATATGAAGCGGAGTACCTTCTTTCAGTTTGCAGCCCCCAGCATGTTCGTCATGACCTTGCTCATGGTAGTACCACTCTTAATGGCCATTTGGCTGGGGATGCAATTTATGACCTTCAACAACATTAATGCCCCCCAATTTGTTGGATTACGCAATTATGGTGATGTCTTAACTGACCCACGATTTTGGCAATCTTTCCGCTTCACCGCGCTCTATGCTGCCATTGTTGTTCCAGGAACAATCATTGTTGGCTTTGTTGTAGCGCTCCTTCTTGATCAAGTTTCAAATTTCACACGGGGCATTTATATGTCCATCTTTTTGTTGCCTTTCATCATCGTTCCTGTTGTAGGTGCGCTCATGTTTAAGCAACTCTTTGAGCCTTCAGGCTTAATTACTTTTCTATATCAAGAGCTATTAGATACGAGGTTTCGATATACAGAAGCTTCGGTAAAAACTTTAATTATCATTTATGGGATATGGTATGTAGCACCATTCTCGTTTGTGGTTTATTTTGCAGGATTACAAACGCTTTCGAAAGATCAAATTGAAGCGGCTTCTATGGATGGGGCCACGCGCCTTCAAAAAATTCGACATATTATTATTCCCCATTTACGTTCATTAACGATTTTAATTTTACTTTTCTCAATTATGGATACCTATCGCGTATTTGATAGTGTGTTCGTTCTTTCCGAGTTAAATCCAATTTATAAAGCAGATACCGTGATGACCTACACCTTCCAGGCAGCTACTGTTGTTCAGCGGCTAGGGAAAGCGAATGCGATGGCAATATTAACGGTGGTAGGGATTATGGTTGTTTTAATACCTAATTTGATACAGGCGTATCGAGAGCAAATTGAGGAGCGGTAATCATGGAGAAAATTCAAAACCCATTTGGACGTATTTTAATACACGCTGCGCTTATTTTATTCGCGATTTACAGCATTATTCCATTTTTCTGGACAACGCTCCAGTCATTTAAGACATTAAGAGATGCGAACTCCCGTACGCCGAAGATCTTTTTCACACCCACATGGGAGAACTATCAAGAACTTTGGCTACGCTCTGTTCCTGAAAATGGGGCAACAATTGCTTACTTCATTTTGTTGACGGTCGTCATCTTAATCTGCTTGCTAGTCTTTGCTGAGTATATTCCAGTAAATAATAGTTTCGTTTATGTGTTTGTTGTCGGGGCCTTCGCATTATTGCTTTGGGGAATTCCTCAGCTGGTTGATACAGCAAAATTTTATGATTACTTTATCAATACAATTATTGTGACGGTGGGGACGGTCACGATTTCCATCAGTATTGGATGTTTAGCGGGGTACTCTTTAGCAAGATATGCAGGTATTGCCAGTGTTATCATTTTGATTGCAGCCCTCGCATTCCGCGCATTGCCGCGTCTGGCGTTTATTTTGCCATATTATTGGATAGGGACATGGACCAATCTGCTCGATACACGCATCTTGGTCATCATTACGCTTGTTGCAGTAAACCAGCCATTTACGATTTGGATGTTGCGCAGTTTCTTTATGGACATCCCCCGTGAATTGGAAGAATCGGCCATGGTGGATGGGTGTAATCGATTCACGGCCTTTTCGAGAGTGATTATCCCGATTATGTGGCCGGGAATTATCTCTACAGCGTTGTTCTCACTTTTATTGGCTTATAATGAATTCCTGTTGGTTCGCTTGTTGACCCAAACGAATTGGACGTTACCTGTTGCCATTTCACGCTTTACGGGTGGGGAAGATCCGCGACACTTGACTTTGGCTGCTGCATCGGCCGTTTCTGCAACAATTCCGATTGTTTTGGTTATTCTGTTTTTCCAAAAGAACCTCGTTAAAGGTCTGGCTGCTGGGGCAGTTAAGGGATAATCAGCGAGAAAATATATTTTAAAAGCGCACGCCAAAGCTATGGTGATGCGCTTTTTTATTACAAACAATCATTTGGAGTGAGGCATGTCGCCAGAAGATAACAAAAATATTGTTGCCCAGATGTATGAAAGTATGAATAAAAATGTAGTGGGTGCCATGAAAGAGCATTGGACCCGAAACATGGTTTGGGATGGTCCTGCTGGAATTGGTAAGAAGCACGGTGTAGACCAATTCGAAGAAGAAGTAAGACGGCCGTTTATCTCATCCTTCCCAGATAAAGTCGGGGAAGACATTGTGCGTCTCTCAGAAGGAGATTGGGTCGCTGGCACAGGCTTTCAAGAAACCACATTTGCAGAAGATTGGTTAGGCATTCCGGCAAACGGCGAAAAAGTCAGAGTGAGATATATGGATTTCTGGCGGATTGAGGAAGAAGACGGTGTCCGAAAGTTGTCTGAAAATCTGGTTTTGATTGATATTCTAGGTGTTCTTGAACAAGCCGGGTATGACGTCGAAAAAGTGCTTGAATTTGTGGGATCAAAACCGCCTGAATTTTTTGTAGGCCCAAGTGAGTAACAAGGCAAGAAAAAAACCGTTGCGTGCTTGATGATTGCAACGTATGAGAGAGGAGAATATGACACATAAACTTGTTAGAGATCTAAAATTTGCTCGGGAAAAGTTTTCGACAAATTTTGAGAATTTATCAGCTGAGGATGCAACCACTCGAGTCGGAAACGCAAACAGTATTGGCTGGATTGTGGGGCATCTAGCCAATTTTGAACAATACACATGGTGTGAGCTTGCCCTACAAAAGGTAGTAAATGAAGACGTCATGGTGTGTGGGTTTGGAAAACCTGCATCAACACCTTCACTGGAGTCGATGTTGAATGGGTGGCGGGAAATAACGGCCGTTTCAAATACCTATCTGGACTCTCTCACAGAAGATGATATGAGTACGACGCTCAGCCGACCTGATGGTAAACCGTATGGCGAGAATATTGGCAGCATGCTCTATCGACACATTTGGCACTATTGGTATCACATTGGTGAAATCCAAGGGATTCGCCAAGCTTTAGGGCATGAAAATCAGCCCCAGTTTATAGGGCGGATGTCGGCTGAAGCAAAGCATGTGCCTAATCAAGCCAAGCAACTTGTTGACGACATGTATGGGGGAATGAATCAAAATGTGCTGGGTTTAATGCAGAAGTATTGGAAGCAAGACATGATTTGGGAAGGTCCAGCCGGAATTGGCACGATGAACGGTATTGATGAGTTTGAACATGTTTATCGCGATCCTTTTATCAAAGCATTTCCTGACAAACATGCAACCGATATTGTGAGAATCGCAGAAGGGAATTGGGTCGCTGGCACGGGCTATCAAGATACTACTTTTGCTGAGGATTGGCTGGGCTTGAAAGCGAGTGGTGAAAATATTCGGATGCGCTATATGGATTTTTGGCGCGTGGAACAAGATGAGGAAACTGGTGACCGCAAACTCGCAGAAAATTTAGTCCTAATTGATATTTTGGGCGTTTTGGAACAAACGGGATATGACATTTCGAAAGTTCTAAAGTTTATTGGGTCTAAGCCGCCCGAGTTTTTTGATGCTATTGAGTAATGTGCTGAATTAAAGATTTATCTGATTAGGAATTTGAACATGAGTCAGAACATTCACAATCAAAATAAAGCGTTTATCAACGCTTTTAGAGCTGCCACCTATAACATTGATGATGGGGCTCAATTAGAAAGCCAATTAAAAAAATTGTTTTCGGCAGATGCTAAAGTGCAATTGGCATTTCCATTTGAAGATTTAGATGGCCCAGCGGGTTTATACCAGAATGCCTATTTGCCTTTATTAACGGCCGTTCCCGATCTAGAGCGTCGTGACTTTATTGTGATGGCTGGGGCTGATGCAGATGGTCGAAACTGGGTTGGCTGTGGGGGACATTATGTGGGCGTGATGAAACGGCCGTTTTTAGATATCCCGCCAACCCAACACATGATAGCCATGCGTTACCATGAATTTTTCTGTGTTGAAGATGGCCAGATCGTCCAGATGCAGGCGATTTGGGACATTCCAGCCCTGATGATGCAAGCCAACGCTTGGCCCATGACACCGAGTTTAGGGATTGAATGGCCAACAATTCCAGGCCCTGCTTCAAATGATGGAATTATTACCGCTCCATATGATGAAACAAAGTCTGCGACTAGCTTGAAACTTGTAGAAGATATGCTCATTAGTATGGGCAAATATCCCTTAAGTGGCGGCCCAGAAGTAATGAAAATGCCAAGCTATTGGCATCCGAAAATGATGTGGTATGGACCAGCCGGTATTGGCTCGATGCGCCGCATTTCAGGTTTTCGCAATTGGCATCAAACACCGTTTTTAAAAGCAATGCCCGATCGGGCAGGGGGCACGGCAGCTACCACAAAAAGCCATTTCTTTGCGGATGGAAATTATGTTGGAGTCACGGGCTGGCCAAATATGGCTGTCACCATCACAGGTGATGGCTGGCTGGGTATTGCCCCTTCGGGTCAAAAAATCGGCATGCGAAGCCTAGACTTCTGGCGAATTGAAAATGGGTTAATCCGGGAAAATTGGGTTCTTGTCGATATTCTCAGCGTTTATCACCAGATAGGCATAAACGTGTTTGACCGCATGCGTGAGATAACAATTGCGAGACAACCTCGATAGGGAAGTGATATGAGCGAGTTGAATCAAGCGAATAAGAAGATCGTTTGGGAATTTTGGCAAACTTTGGAAAAAAGCGAAGTCGATGACGTGAAAACGGCCGTTTCTCATCTCGTCTCCGAACACGTTGTTTGGTATGGGTTTGATCCAGTCAACAAAGCAAACGGAATTGATGGGTTTGTGAATGACTTTTGGGGCCCATTGAAGCATTCTTTCCCTGACCTCAAGCGCAACTTCCATATTTTTATGGGTGGTGTTTCAAACGGCCGTATTGATGGCAATATTGAGCTCGACGGCAACATGTGGGTAAGCGGCACCGGTCTTATGAAAGGCACCTTTACCCATGATTATTTGACCATTCCTAAAAACGGTCGTGAGGTGAACATTCGATGGGGTGAATTTTGCCGAGTTGAGGATGGCCAGATCGTTGAAATTTACTTCCTGATGGATCTTGTTGATCTTATGCAGCAGGCCGGTTTTGAGGTGTTGCCTCCTGCGTTGGGGCAAGATGGTGTCTATCCACCACCTGTTGCCAATGATGGCCTTCTTCATGATGCCCAAAATGAGGATGTTTCTTCACATAGTCTCGAGCACATCCGTAGCTTTATTTTTGATGGCCTCAACGCTTTTGATCAAGATGATCTCAAAAGTATGGGCATGGCCGACTATTTTCACCCTAATGTCAGATGGTATGGGCCTGGCGGAATTGGTGCCTGTTTAAGCTTCAAAGAGTTTGAAGACCTCCATCAGCAGCCGTGGCTCATTGCTTACCCTGACCGACAGGTGCAGAACCTAGACGCTTTAATTGCTGAAGGGGCGTATAGTGGTGCGCCTGGATGGGCAGGGGTCAAAGCGACCCATACCGGTCCCTATTTGGATGCCCCTGCAACAGGCAACCCGATTGATTTTAATGGGCTGGATTGGTGGAAAAGAGTGGGTGAGCAATATATCGAGAATTGGGTGTTTGTAGATATGATCCATCTCTTCCGTCAATTTGGCATCGATCTATTTGCACGACTTTCCAAAAAATAATTCAAATTTGTAGAAGAATTCAATCGAATATAAGTAAACAAGCAATCGTGTAAAAGACATTGACAGGAAATCGATTTCCTAATATCATTCCTGTAGGTAGGAAATCGATTTCCGCTCCTATTTGAAGGAAGAGGATAAATGGCTGTTACCATTCAAGATATCGCAAAATATCTAGACATTGCGCCATCCACTGTTTCCAAAGCTCTCAACAATTACCCGCATATTTCCTTAGAAACCAAAACGCGTGTCTTGGATGCGTCACATGAATTGGGATATGTTCCTAGTGCCGCCGCTCGAAATCTCCGACGAAAACGAACAGAAAAAATTGGCTTTTCCTTTAGTTTTCCATTTCAGTGGATTAGTGATTACGTCTCTGGTCTTATTGCTGGCGCAGTTATGGCAGCGGAGAAACAGGGCTACAACTTAACCATTTACCCTTCCAATGAAGATCAAATTGATCAACTAAGAAAGATATGTCGCGCAGGTGAGGTGGATGGGATTCTCCTCTTGGGACGTCAACAAATGGCGAATACAACCATTCCACTTTTAAAAGAAGAAGGTATCCCTTTTGTGGTTGTTGGCCGCTGGGTTGAAGATGAAACGCTCTCATTTGTTAAGCCAGATGATCCCAATGGCGCATTTGTCATTACAAATCATTTAATTGAAATGGGACATCGAAGAATCGGATTCACAATACGGCCGTCTATGGGTGTCACAAGTCGAGACCGCTTTTCGGGTTATCAAAAAGCGCTTGAAAATGCAGGTATTCTGTTAGATGAGGACTTAATTGTCACGACAATGATGGAAGAAGGCAGTGGCTATAAAGCCATGAACACGCTTTTAGATTTACCTGACCCGCCTACGGCCGTTTTTGCAATCCATGACATGGTTGCAATTGAATGTTTACAAGCGGCAAAGGATAGAGGGTTGCGGGTTCCCGATGACATCGCCATAGCAGGTTTTGATAATTGGCGAGTTTCCCTCACTTCTAAACCACCCCTAACGACAATAAATCCTCCTCTTGAGGAAATGGGGTTTCAAGCAATGAGTATTCTGCTCAATAAAATTCAAAATCCTGAGCAAAACGCCATACGAAAAATTTTACCTGTCGAAATAGTGACTCGGCAGTCAACAAAGAAGAGATTAGAAACTTAACTGTTTCAAATAGAAATGGGTCGTGCTCTCGCCGGCAAGCTGTTGCACGACCCAAACCATTCAAGTAAATAGCAGATCTACTTACCGAATGCCCCCAATTATATCTCATTTGGTAGTGATCTGATTATTAGAGAGTTCTTTCTCTCAAATTTTTGGTAATCACAAAATGTGATCAATTTACAGGACAGTTCCAGACTGTTCCACTATCTAATGAGGAGAAAATTCAAATGAGAACCAAAAAGTTGTTTTACCCAATTTTGCTAATAAGTAGCATTCTGTTTCTTGCTGCTTGTTCTGCACCCGTAACAGAGGTTGTTGAGGTTGAGGTGGAAGTGACACGGGTCATAACAGAGACCGAAACAGTTACCGAAACGGTTGTTGAGGAAGTTGAGGTTGAGGTAACACGTGTTGTTGAAGGTGAAACCGTTGTCGAAACCGTTGTTGAAGAAGTTGTTGTAGAAGTTATCGTTGACCCAACAGATTGTAATTTAGAAGCTCCGGCAGATGACACTGAAATCAACATGATTGGCTGGTCATTCCCAATTACTGATTTCTATGCTGAGGAGCTAGAGAAATGCAATCGTTATGACACCCTAACAGTTAACACCAATTTACTTGCAGGTGCAGACGCTCAAGAGCAAGTGCGTCTTGCCCTTTCTGGTGGTGGTGACTCCCCATTTGATATTGTTCATGGGGCAAATGGACAGGTTGCAGAATGGGGCGCACCTGGCTGGTTATTACCACTGAATGATCTCGTTGATAAATATTGGGATGAATACAACCTAGGCGATATTCCACAAACGGCTTGGGATGGTGTAACTCTTGATGGCAATATCTACGGTGTTCCAATGGTGAGTAACACGCTTCACACCATTTATCGTCAAGACGTTTTTGATGAATTAGGGCTTGAGCCTCCTGAAACGTATGCTGATGTCATTGATATTTGTAACGAAATTGGACTAGATAATCCAGATTGGGATGTGCCATTTGGCTTTACACTCTCATATGCTCGCGCTTGGGAGCTTGAATTCTTTATGCTACTTCGCGCCAATGGTGGAGATTATCTTGATGAAAACAACATGCCAGTTTTTAATGGTGCAGAAGGGCTTGCCTCAGTAGATTTGATGATTGAGGTTGCAAATGCTTGTGTTGGAGATGATGGCATTTCACTAAGCTTGAATGACCAAGAGGTTGGCGTCCAAATCGGGGCGATTCCTGGTGTGAAAATGTGGGCGAGCCGTGCTGCTAACATGAGTGATCCTGAACGTACAGAATTAGGTGATCTAATTTCTTATGCCCCTGCACCACGTATTGTCGAGGGTGGCCCTCGTGCCGGTTCTGCATGGAACGATTATTACATGATTCCAGCAATGACAACGAATGATCCAGACCTTGTCTTCCGTCTTATCATGGAGGCAGCCGATGAACGTAGTCAACGTGAAGCTGCTGAATTAGGTATGGCGACGCGCGTGACGGCTGCAGAATTTGGTGGACCCTACCAACCAGCTGCAGTTCAGACCATTGCTGAAGGGATTGGCAATTACGATAAAAACCCAGCGGTTAATATTGCAATCACAAAGTTAGAAGAGTTCTTGCCGTTAGTCTTTATTGGCGATATGACAGCCCAAGAAGCCTTAGACGCCGCGGCAGAAGCCTATATCGAAGAAGCAACCGCTCAAGGTTACATTGATGGGTAGTTAGACAGGTTTAGCTGCTAGTTTTAGCAAGCTAGATGGTTTGTGTTGAGGTCGATTGGTTAGTTTTGTGAGTTCTAATCAATCGACCTTCTCATTTTTTTCTTTAAGAATTTTATTCAAAGCATTTCACCCATTGATTACGGCCGTTTCCCCTTGTAGAAAACTATTAAATAATGGAAAATTTGTTGAGTTTATTATTTGAAGAAATTCAAAAGAAAGTAGGAGTAAAAGTTGATTATAAAAGGTCGTTCAAATTCTTATCGAACCTGAAAAATATTATGAAAACTCCTTCCTTATACAAAAATTTCAACACATATGAATAATCAAAATAACAAAAAGCTGGTTTGGAACTATTGGCAATCGATGAACTATGCTGGAAACTCAGATGAAGTTTCCAAATTTCTTGGCGATGATTGTGCTTGGCATGGATTTGAACCACTGCGCCATTTACATGGTAATCAAGAGATTTGGACGCGTTTTTGGCAACCTCTTTTTAAAGCAATGCCAGATTTGATGAGACGGCCGTATCACTTCATTGGCGGTCATTTTGAAGAAAATGACTGGGTATGTGGCACCGGTGATTTTATTGGCACCTTTGTTAACGATTGGGTCCTTGAGCAAACGACGATTCCAGCCAATGGGCAAACGGTTCACTTTCGTTTTGGCGAATTTTGCAAAGTTGAAAACAATAAGATTATAGAGATACGAATCATTGTTGATTTGATTGATCTATTACGGCAAGTTGGCATTCATGTGGTTCCAGAAGATTACGGCCGTTCCCTATGGATACCAGGGCCTTCAACGGGCAACGGTGTGTTGCTTGATGAGCAAGACCCTGCAGAGTCAGCGAAAACGCTTGATCTGGTAGAAACGATGATCTTTGGGGGCTTAAACAAATACGATGGCAAAAATCAAGATAGCCAGGGTCTAGAACTTTATTGGCACCCAAATATGGTGTGGCATGGTCCTGCAGGAATAGGCTCATCTTATGGTATGGATGAGTTTAAGAAGAATGCCCAAGGCCCTATTGTGAACGCCTTCCCCGACCGTCGAGGTGTAGGCCACGTGGCACGCATGGCAGACGGACATTTTGCAGCGTCAACGGGTTGGCCAAGCTTGGGTGGCACTCACATGAATGATTATATGGATTGGCCAGCGACTGGTGAATACATTGGTTGGAACATTATGGATTTTTGGCGGCGCGAGGGGGATAAACTGCTCGAAAATTGGGTGATGATTGATCTGATTGGAGCGGCTAAGGCGTCAAAAGTTGATCTATTGGCAAGGATAAACAAGGTAATACGATGAGCAAATACCAAGATGCAAAGGCGCTGGTGCGTCAATACTTTGATGACTTAGAGGCGGCTTCGGCAGATACGGCCGTTGATGTCTTAAAAAAATACATGGCAGACGACTATCTATGGCGAG
>JANQSK010001004.1 GCA_028284105.1 Anaerolineae bacterium | reverse complement strand
AAACACCGCATCAACAAGAGACCCTTTTGCAATAAAATCATCTGGGAGTTGGCTAAAGTACGTTTGAACGACGTATTGAAAACCATCAACACGGCGTACTTCACCTGTATCAGGATTAATGAGGTCCACTTCATCAGTATCTGAATCCATTTCTCCATCACCAATATCCAAACGATTAAAAATGTAGGTTTTAAGATCTAGATCAGATTTTTCCCACCACTCATAATCAATGTAAAAAAGCGTATCAGCTGTTGCTCTTTTGAGAGGCGTGATATTTTTTAACTTTGGGCGCGGATTACTTGACATAATTTCTTAGTTACTCTCCCGCCAGCGAACACGATCAAACTGCCAATAATGGTCTCCAACTGGTGTAAAAGCTGGGTGCCGAACCAGCTCCGCAAATAGTGGCCCTGGTGGTACTCGCCGCAACATGTTTATGGCACTGTACAAAGTTTTAGCATGAACTGCATTTTGAGGATTCAATGCAGCCAAGGGGTCAAAAATCTCGGACAGCAATGAAGCAATGGTTCGTTGCTGCGATTCTGAGCGTCGGAAAAGAGCATCAATCGCAGCTGTTACATCGGTTCCGACGATAAGCAAATCGTCAAAACCACACTCAATACCCCGTTTTCTTAGTTCAAATTGGATACGATTATCATTTGCAGTTGCTAAACGCACATACTCACGCTGTGACCGACGCTTATCGTAGCCAATAATTATGACATTGGGTTTTGGTCCTGGTTTGAGATGCACAAACCCACCAATAGGGATTTTATATTGTTCGTACCAATCTCCGAGCCCATAAATATAACGGCCGTCTTTTACAATCCAGCCATCAATTTCTTCATTGCTAAATTCATCAATTAAGGTGATTTGTTGTCGGGGTGATTGTCCAATCGGAAGCAACGGCCGTATTCTTGCACTCAATGGAATCGTACCCGCCCATCGATGTGGGAATGTCAATGTGAACACAACAGCTTGTGCTAAATCTGGTACATCCACATCAGACCACTCATCATCAAGTTCACGTTCTAAAAGCAATAGCTGTGGGCTAAGAAGGGCTCGATCGTGTGGAATCGGTGAATATTGCAAGCGTTCTGGTGCATTCTTAACTGCATCTGGTTCTAATCGATGTAGATACCAAGCCACTTCCCCTTTAGGAGCAACTTCGTCAAAACGGGCATCATTCAGCAAGCTGTAGTTGAGTGAAAATTCCAAAACAGCACTGTCCAAACCTGCGTCCATATCAAGATGCGGTAGGATTTCAGTTGTTGGTGATGGTCCACCACCTGACATTTCTAAAACAGCTTCAGCTAAATGCAAGTGGCCTATATTGACTTCAGCCATCAAAGACTTTACAAACCAATTGGAACCAAGTCGCAGAAATTCTTCGTGTCCTTCTAATGACTCTGCAATCGAGGCGCCAACCTTTTCACCATAAACAGCAACTAAATTGTTGACGTCAATGGCCGCCAGCTCATCTGGCAGTTCACTATCATTATCTTCGCTTTGATTAAGAACATGATCTGCTTCGAGATTGGAAGCAAACTCTTTTGCTTCGCCATCAATATCAACTTGAATAACTTCAAATTGACCCACTTGGGGATTAAAGCCTTTTCGCTTTCCGGTAACGTCACCATGTGCAAATTGCATCACAGGGAAAACAAGTTTGGCACCAACATCATAGTTATCAGCTGGTTGATAAATGGTTCGACCGGCCATCAAACGCTCAACTTGCTTCAATTCAGCGTTGACACGATGTTCAATCACAACCGTTGTCATCTGGGCAATCGTTTGTGGTTTTTCCACTTCAAGCAAGTGGTTATAAAGCTGATCAATATCAGTTTGCTCGAGGGCAAATTCTTCTTCCCAATATTGAGCAGTTTGGGTACGAGGTTGAATCACTGAGTTACACCTCTCATTTGGGGTAATTTATTCTGAGGTTTCATACAAATTCGCAAGTTTTTATTATACTCATTGTATGAGTCGATTGCCAATGTTGTCAGGAATCGCTTAGTAATGTCTCGTTCATTTTTTGCTCTATTTACAAATCTCTTATTCCAATTGTGTTTTTCGAGTAGGCACAAATTAATATCCACGCGTTTTCAACCGTTAAGGATATTGCGTTTGTAACCATTGGCTGCCATCAACGGCCGTTCCGCCAACCCGCAAATCCCAGTGTAAATGAGGACCCGTTGATAGTCCCGTCGAACCGCCAGAGCCTAACAGTTGCCCCTGTGAAACCGACTCTCCCACAGCAACAAACATTTCAGATAGATGATAGTACGCTGTCATGACGCCACCGCCATGGTCAACAATGACTGAAAAGCCGCGCAATTCCAAGAAATCAGCAAAGACCACTTGACCATCCGCAGGGCATAAAATGGGTGTGCCAATGCTTCCCGCAAAATCAATCCCTGAGTGAAAGACATTGACTGGGCCACCATTGTATGATCGACTGCTTCCGTATCCATCAGTCACAATGGTGCTCGTAACCGGTGCCGTGAACAAACCACTCCATAGAGGTTGTTCAGCAGAATCCACAAAAATCGTGTTCAAAAATTCATCTTCCCCTTGACGTACTTCAGGAGCCAACAAGGGTTCAAATTCAGGACCCAAAATAATCGGTTGGAACGCAAAGCTTCCCGATTGAACCGTTACAGACTGTTCAAATGGGCGCCAAGGCTGACTACCGCTACCTGATAAGCTTAATGTGTAGTTCCCGACATCATCAAAGGCATCAATACCGACTAGTGCCACAAATCCATCTTCAACTGGGAAAAAGCTAAGGGGCTGATCACCAAACTGCCCAGATGGTCGGCCATCGAGCAGATTTTTGACAAATATTGTGACTGTATCACCTTGAGTAATGGGCAACGGCCGTAACTGGACATCCAACCATTCGCCTCCCATAATTCGGTAGCTTTCAGCCTCATCAGGCAAACGAAGCCGCTCACCTGGAATGAGATAGGATGGATACGGTCGTTCATTAAGCAACGCCAATTCTCTTGGAGACATATCTATGGAGGCAGCGATTGTGGCCCAGCTATCTCCATTAGACACAATATAAGGCTTACCCGATATCGATTGCGGCGAAGCAGATCCAGTTCGACTTACAACAATCAGTTGATCACCAGCTAACAGAGGCTGGTATGGATTAACAATTTCATTTGAAGTTAAAATATCTGAGGGTTCTGTGTTAAAAATTGCAGCCACGTGGTCAACGGTATCCCCAATTTGAACGGTGTAAAGCGTACCAATCGCTTCTCCTTCCCCCCCCGGCACAATAAGCGATTGTCCTACAAAAAGCACTGCATCAGCCGATAAATTGTTTATTGCCAATAAATCTTCAACCGACACATTGTAAATTGTAGAAATGTATGTCATATTTTCCCCTTCGGCGACAGTATGCACAAAGGGAATTGGATTGGGTTCGGGAGTTGGTTCTTCCGTTTGTGCCTGTACAAAAAAGGGTGTTATGACCGAAAGCGTTAAGGCAAACACGGCCGTTAACAGCACACTACCTCGTAAAAAAGTCCTCTTCATAGCGCACAAGAGTATCGGAAAACCTCAATTTCTAAAATAGATTATTCAATGGAGATCATGTTTTTTAATGATAAATGGACGCCAGTTAAGTGCAGCCATATAGTTGAGGTGTAGACTAGGCATCAATCAAACGCATTGCTGTCTGAGGTGTGCTCAAATATTGGATTCCATCATCGGTCACGAGAACATCTTCTTCCAAGCTCATAATGCCACGATTCGGCACAACGACATGAAGCTCAAGGGTAAATACGTTGCCTACTTCAACCGCCCTATCGCAAATCCCAGCATATCGTTCCCATCGAGGGCCCAACACAGTGGCGCCATCGTGTGCGGCACGTCCTAAAAGATGTCCAAACGCATGCATATATTCAGAAAACCCATTGTCAACTACAAATTCTCGAGCCGCTTCATCCACTTCCCATCCGGGGGTGCCAGGTTTAAGCCTTGATTCACCCGCTTTTAAAGCACCATAGACAATATGGAAAGCGCGTTCGACGTCAATCGGAACGGCCGTTTCCCCTTCATCAAGCACATACCACATGCGCTGCAAATCAGAACAGTATCCCTCTTCCTGCACACCTAAATCTAAGTGCAACAAATGGCCTCGTTCAAGCACCACATCGCCTGGCGCAGCATGCCCAATTGGAGAATGTGGCCCGCAGGTCACAATGGGATTAAACGGCTTCGGCCAAGCATACCCTAGCCCCATCTCATCAATTCGGCCGTGGACAAAGTCTGAAATTTGCTTCTGGGTCATTCCCGGTTTTGCAAATGCTTCTACTTCATCAAATAACATTTCAGTCGTTTTAATAGCCTTTTTGATGAGCGCTACTTCAGCAGGACTTTTACGGCCACGCAATGCGGCAACCATTTTTTCAGCAGTTGTTAAACGCTCGACAAAGGGTGTCCCCTCTAAAAATCCAACCAGTTTTCGATAAAGCCCATGCGATAAGCCATCAGCCGACACATCATTTTCTGAATAGTTAATGCCAATACTTTGTGGATTGGCTTCAGTAAGAAATTGGAGCAATGGCTCTGAAAGGCTTTGATGATAGGTGATGACATTGGTGTAATCAGGGGGGATATTTTCAGCGTCAAAGTGGCCAACGATGGCAGTCAAACGGCCGTTTCGCTCTATCACAAATGCCGAAAGCCAAGTGACATCAATATCTGCAATAAATGGCAAGATCGGATCTGAAATCATCGACGTTTCCCGAACCAAAATAAGCCACATATCTACATCAAATTCATCACAAATCTGAGCCGCTTGGGCAAGTTTCTCTGAAATTAAGTTGTTATTCTTCATAAGAGGTGTAAAAAATCCTAAGGATTCTTGTGGCATTCATTTGTGACCGACTATTAGCTCCTTAGGATAATGAAGTAAAATTAAAGATCTTCCTCACCAACGATGACATCGTAAACTGAATTCAAATCATCATTTGAATAATAATAGATAACGACACGCCCACCATTGCCTACTTTCTCAATTTGAACGCGCGTTCCCAAACGCTCTCTGAACTGCACTTCCAGATCGGCTAATTCAGGCGGCAATGTTGCTCTAGGTCGGGCAACAGGTTTTTCTGTTGCTAATAAGTTAGTGACCAGTCGCTCAGTTTGCCGGACACTTAATCCTAATTTGATGATCTGATTCATCGCAGCAGTTTGGGCTTCTGGCGTAGGAAGTGGAAGCAATGCACGGGCATGCGCACCACTAATTTCATCATTTACAACGGCTTGCTGAATGTTTTGGGGCAAATTAATAAGGCGTACAAGGTTTGCAACTGTTGAGCGACCTTTCCCCATTCGCTGTGCAACCTCTTCTTGAGTCATGCTGAACTCATCCATCAGTTGGCGATACGCATACGCTTCTTCAAGTGGATTTAAATCGGCTCGTTGCACATTTTCAATAATGGCGAGCTCAAGCATCTCTTGAGGAGTTGCTTCTTTTACAACGACAGGAACTTCAGTTAACCCTGCCAGCTGAGACGCTCGCCAGCGGCGTTCCCCAGCAATCAAGGTGAATTTTTCACCTTCTTGGGTCACAATGAGGGGCTGAATTAACCCATGTTCACGAATGGAAGCTGATAGCTCCATCAGCTTAGTATCGTCCATAACGGTACGTGGCTGATGGGGGTTGGGTTGAATATCCGTCACGGCAATCGTTCGAACACCGTTCCCCTTATTTTCAACGGCCGTTTCTTGATCAGTAGGAATTAATGCACCTAACCCTCTGCCTAACCCTCTTCGTTTACTCATGCTGCGACCCCCTGTTGTGCCATATCACCTTTGAGAAGTTCAGCGGTAAGCACCTTATAAGCTACACCACCGGGTGAATTGGGTGCATAAACACTGATCGTTTGTCCAAAACTAGGGGCTTCACTCAACCGAATGTTCCGAGGCACAATAGTCCGGAATACACGACCGGGGAAATGCTTCCGAACCTCTTCGACAACCTGTCGGCTTAAGTTTGTGCGCCCGTCATACATTGTCATGACCAAACCGCGCACTTCCAAATCTGCGTTCAAATATTTCTTAACCAAATCAATTGTTTGAGTCAGTTGAGTTAACCCTTCTAAGGCTAAATATTCACATTGAACGGGAATGATGATGCCATCTTTGGCAGCAACCAAAGCATTCACCGTCAGCAGGCTCAAGCTTGGGGGACAATCAATTAAAATATAGTCGAAATGGGACGCATTATGAGCAAGATAATCACGCAATCTGTATTCACGTCCGATCGTGTTGACGAGTTCGACCTCAGCGCCAGCCAGTTCAGGATGAGCCGGTAATATTTCTACGCCAGTGTCTTCATGAACCAAGACAGTCTCTGAAAATTTGCCATCTTGAAGCAAAACATCATAAGTCGATTTAGCGACTTCATATTTATTGAAGCCCAGCGCAGAAGTCGCATTGGCTTGAGAGTCCATATCCACAACAAGAACTTTACGGCCGCTCCCAGCCATAAATGCTGCAAGGTTCACCACAGTCGTGGTTTTCCCAACACCCCCTTTTTGATTGGCAATGGCATATATTTTCGTCATAGTTTATCTCTCTTCCAAACTTGCTTTAATTCGTACCAACTTTGTGTCTAAGCCAATTTGGGTTACAGATTGTGACGCCACATGATTGGCAAAGCGACCCGCTTCACAAGCATCACCGTCTGTTTCCAGATACTGTAATAGAAAAGCCGTCGCAAAGATATCTCCGGCGCCGGTTGGTTCAACCTCTTCTACGTCAGGTGCTGGAATATGGCAAATGTCTTCCCCTTGAAAGATGGTACAACCACCCCATCCACGGGTCATGACGAGTAATTTGGTGTATTTACGAAATTGAACCAGCATCTCATCGTCCAATAAATCTTCTTGACTTAGGATCACAGCATCCGCTTTGGGAAGAATTACTTCTGCAAGGTCCCAATGCTTAGCATAAACACGACCATCTTCTTTCCATCGGCGCATCCATCCTTGAGGTGTCATTCCAATGATGCTATCTGTGAAGCTATCTGCCATATAGGGATCAACACGATTTACAAGAGGGCCTAAATGAGCAATTCGGGGATTGAGCCATCCTTCAGGTAAATCATCGCTGCTTAAATTGTTTGCAACGGCGTGAACGATTTGTGTTCTGCCTTCACTTGTATAAATATTTGAGAAAGTAGTGGAATTTTCGGCGTGAACGTTATGAACATGAAGACCAGGCAAGGCTTCATTCATATCATAATCAGGTGCTGTGCTTGTTAAAACAGCCGCTTCATACCCTAACGCATGTGCCAACCGACCCGAATAGGAAACGGTACCACCAACGGTCGTACCACCATCTGGTAGAAGGTCGCGACAGACATGCCCCACAACAAGATAATCAATCCTTTTCATAGGGTAAGATTCTAACATATTTTATTGAAAAGATGAGCCATTGGTGCTTGCCATCCACACAATTCCTCGCTAAACTGCCCGCATGAACAAACAATCCGAGGCGCCTCATGCAAAATAATTGGTTTGGGGAACGGCCGTTACTTTCTCTCCCTCAAATAATCACCTTAGTCGGTGTCGTCGTTGCGCTCTTCATTGGCCTTGATTTGAACAGACGAAGCCAAGCGGGTGAATTAGTAGGTGTTGACGAAGAACTTCTTAATGCCGAAATCAGTCTCGAAACTACACGCCAAGTAGAACTTCAAGCCACATTAGAGTATGTTCAAAGCGACGATTACGTTGCGTCATACGCTCGTGATGAAGGGGGATTTATCCAACCCGGTGAAAAACGAGTTGTTCCGCTTGTATTGGAAGCAACCCCTCAACCAACACCCCTCCCAACACCTGCAGCAAACCCTATTGAAAGCGTTCAACCGTGGCAAGCATGGTGGCGCCTACTCTCTGACTCACCGCTCCCTCAAAATTAGCCTTTCCTATTTAAGACGCGTCTTGATTTTTTCTCTGGCAACGCGACAGATCATTAGCTTAAATTTTTTCATTACGTCAAGTTGTATACTTGCTATTCAACTTGACATATGATAAGATACGGCCGTTGAGAGGTTTACATATTGTTAGAATCAATCTGGGAAATCGCTTATTTTTAACAGCTTTTGGTACCTTCTCCCCTTACTCAGGGAACCGTAAATTCTAAATTCGAAGATTTTAAACTTTTCGCGGTTCACCTAACCCGCTCATAGATTGATATTTTCTAGGCTTTTCATAAATCACTTGACGAATACAAAAAGCCTCAAAACCGATTTCAGACAACGCTATTATGCGATCCTTGGACTATAAGGAAATTGGTCTAACAAACGAGAACTAAAGATATGAACCGAACAGTTCTAATAATATTATTTGTAGTAGCATTACTCATTATCGTTGGCATTATTGCACTTCAATTTATCAACAACCAAGACCAACCTCAGCAAACCCAAGACCCACCAGGCGAAGGAACAGTCATCGCCGAACCAATAGACGAAGAGCTTCCCCCAACCGCCACCCCATCACTTGTACAAGTTGTTGTTTCTTTACAAACAGTACCACGTGGCCATCGCATGACTGAAGATATTTTGACCTACGATTTGCGTAAAGAGTCAGAAGTGCCAAGCAATGTCCTCACTGATATGGAAGAAGCCATTGGCTTGTTCGCAAGAAATGATGTTTTCCAAGGGGAAACACTTACGGTTGATGCCTTGGTTGGTGATCCAACAACAGTTGGTCTGGATGAATTCGGACCCTCTTCATTAATTCCGCAAGGGTTTGTAGCCATGGGTGTTCCCATTCAAGATGAAGTGGCTTCTGTTGCCTTTGCCTTAGATGAAGGTGATTTCGTTGATATTATGATTACGTTTGACCTCTTCCAAATTGATGAAGAGTTCCAAACCTACTTAGAAAATGATGTCATCTTTTTTGTAGAGAACAATATCGTTTCTTCTGGCGATCTGGATGCCTTAGGGGAAGTTGAAGGAACAGCCACCCCACTTCCAGTTGGAGAAGCGGTTCAAGAAACCAATATTGAATCTGGCTTCATTACAATACGGCCGTTTGGACGCATTGAAGAGCTAGCGAATGGTGACCAAGCTTTTGTCGCACCTCGCGAACCGATTGGTCGTCCCATTCACATCGGGCTCGTGTTGCAAAGCGCTAAAGTCATCCAAGTTGGACCATATGGACTTCCAGTGAATCTACTCGAACAGATTCCAACACCAACGGTTGACCCCGAAACGCTTGACGCTACGCCAACTCCTGGTCCAGCTCAAGCCCCAACTGCGACACCCGCACCACCATCGACACTCGTGATCGCACTAGCGCCACAACAACAACTTTTGCTCAAACATGCTATTGAGGTTGGTGCTCAAATAGACTTTGCCTTACGCGGTCCAAGTGACAACCAACTATTCCCAGTTGAAAATATCGACCTTGGTTTACTCTTAGAACTATTCGATATTGAAGTACCACCAAACTTCAACTACACCTTAGAAAGCCCATCAGATGATGAAGGAACAATCCCAGGTGATGGCAATAATCCAAGTTCATCTTCGCAACCAACACCTGCTGCGACATCAGCACCACCTTCATCAAGTGATAGTTAACAAGTAGCCTAATGATATATAGCGTATTGATTATTTTTAGAACGGCTACTGATGACAGAATGAGGTAGAAACAAATGCGTCCAAGAACGTTTATTTTAGGAATTCTTGTCGCCTTACTTTTAGGAGTGGCTATTATTCTCGTTGTCGCCAATCAAAGAGGTGGCATTCAGAATCTCCTTGGCGGTGGTGGTAATGCCGTCACTGATGTATCAACCAACGGGGACGACGGTATTCC
>JANQSK010000984.1 GCA_028284105.1 Anaerolineae bacterium | reverse complement strand
TCTCGCCCCACGATGCCAGCGGGCCAATCAACGTCGTGGCTGGTGCCCACGTCATGATGACCGTGCCCAACTTCTACCGCGTCGAAACGCTCAGCCCCGATTTGTCTGGTTACAATGCTTATATCAAAACACCACTTGATAACAGGGGTGGAAAACTAAAGCTGTCTACGCAACCGGGGTTAGGCATTGAGATGGATCGCGACTATTTAGAGGCAAACGAATTGTTCGTTGAGTGACTTGTTACATTGTTTTTCCAAATCAGCTAACTGCTCATAGGCAGAATTGAGTGAGGAAAGTTAGAATCTTTTTCGTGTCAAATTCTAAATATGGTAAGTTGGTGTGTAAAATTTCTGTGTTAGCATATAAAAGCTAGGTGAAATAATTTCAATACTAGAATCCAGTTTTTTATTGGCAAAACAGTTAGTTCAGGAGGAAAAATGTATAATACAATTTCTGTTTCTTTAGACCAGTTACTTCTAGATCCCGATAATTACAGACTATATGATGTTGATGGCTTTATAAAAGTTAGCCCCCGACGCTATCATGAGAAAAATATTCAAGATAACACCTTTAGTCTATTGCAAAAAGAAGGTCATGAGGAGCTTAAAGCATTAAAGAATTCAATTGAAACAAATAGCTATGTTCCTTTTGAAATCCTAGTTGTACGACCATACGAATTTCAGGACGACCTATTTGTCATGGTAGAAGGTAATAGACGTGTTGTTGCTATGAAATGGATTCTCAGAGATGCTGCTGCGGGGGTAGACGTACCAGCCACTTCTTTAGCTTCTTTCGAGACAATTACAGCTATTATTGTAGACCCGAGCAAGGAAGACCAGAAGCAAATGCAAAATACTCTTATGGGAATTCGTCATGTTTCGGGCGTAAAGGATTGGAGAGGCTATGCTCGAGCAAAGTTGCTTGAAGAAATGATTAGCGAATCAAGTGAAGGGATTAGTGCAGCAGCAAAGCGTTTGAGCATGACCCCTACTGATGCGCATAGACGCTATCGTGCAATCAAAGCCTACCAGCAAATGGAACATGATGAAGAATTTGGTGGAAGCGCTAATCCAAAGTTATATAGTCTTTTTCTTGAAGCAATAATCAGTACAAAAATTAAGCGGTGGCTCGAATGGAATGAAGCTGAATATCAATTCACTAACCAAGAAAACTTAGCAGAATTCTATAAATTGTTAATCAGCTATACAGATGATGAAAATGGTGAGCCTCGTATTATAGAGCCTAAACTTCGTACAACTGCACACATTCGAAGGATTCGAGATATTGTAGATAATGATGAAGCATTAGAAGTGCTTTTAGATTCCGACAGAACCTTAGAAGATGCTCTAGCTATTCTACAAATGCAAAAAGGCACCATTTGGTTACCTAAAGTTCAAGCTGCTCTCAAAGCAATAGAACGCTTAGAAGTGTCACAAGTTAAAAAACTAACTGATGAGGAAGTAAAGGTACTTCGTAAACTTCAAGATATTATTGTTGAACGTATATCGGATTGGCAAAGTCTAACAGGTAAGAAATGAGTAGAATCGGACCCAAGTCTATATCTGATGAGATTCTCGATACTTTGCAATTAGATGCTCCACCTTGCCCTATTGATGAAGTCATTTTGAAAATTCTTGTAGCAAAGCCTAATTTAACTATAGATCCCTATGAAAAAGCACAAAGCTGGAGTGATCGAGTATTAAGGTATCTACAAACCCATTGGAACGATTTTATTGAAAACGACCGTCAACCTAAAATTGCTTTCAACTCCTCTTCTGGATATATGATTCAAGGGCCCTGCTTTATTGAGCCTGAGGTTGACTCTGAGGAAGTTAAAGAGCAAAAGCGACGACGAGTATATTGGAAAGATTATTACAATACTTTACGTAGATTAGACCATAAAGAATTTGAAGTTCTATGTAAAAAAATGTTGGGTTTGCTTGGGGTAAAATCGCCTGTCGTTACTCAGTATAGTGCTGATGAGGGAATTGACTTTTATGGGCATTTATCATTAGCTGACCTTCTTGGTCAAGGTTCCATTTTCCCCACATTTGAGTCTTCATTAAAAGTTTGGTTAGTTGGTCAAGCTAAACATTACGTGAAAACAAAAGTTGCTACGCCAGATATTCGGGATTTAGTTGGAGCAGTTAGCCTAGGTCGTGCAAAGGTTTTTGGTAGCCCCAAAGAAAATAAATATCAAGACTTAGAAATTCGTGTATGCGATCCTGTTTTTATGCTGTTCTTTACAACAGGGGAAATTAGTTCGTTTGGTTGGAATTTATTAAAACGAAGTGGAGTTGTTGCCATGAACGGTGAAATGGTTGCTGCATTTTTAGCAGACAAAAAAATTGGAATTATTGAAACAGGAACTGAAGTTCAATTCAATTATTCAGAATTTAAGCAGTGGTTAGTGAGTTAAATCATAACTCTAACTCAAACACAACTAGACGCTTGCGGAGCTAAAAAGGTTAAAATAGTGGGCAGATACGTTAAGTCACCGTCACAATTCCGCGGCTACTTGCTCACGGGCAGAATCTCATTGGACAAAAAAATGGTACCAGCCTCATCCTCGAAGCGTAGCTCTGTCGCATTTTCTGGCAGGGGAATGCGGAAGCGATTGCCGCGAATGCCCGTGCGGCCGAGGGATGCTTGCGACAAAGCGTGACCGTTCTTATCACGCACGGAGATGGTTAGGGGTGTATCTGGCCAAGGGCTAAACATTTCGCCCCAAATTTCATGATCGCGAATGACCATATTGAGCAACAGATTATGATTGGCATGGGTTACGGATTGCATTCCCAAGGTAGGCGCGTAGCTTTCTTCGATGACCAAGGTTTCGTTCCCCTCAAACTGGTCGCGTATCCAAAATTCAGGGGTGATACCCGCCCACAGCTCAATCATTGGCCGATCGTAGTCGGTTGAACGATAGGGGTTAATAGCCGCGCTTTGCGGGTAGCCAAATGTCCAAATTTTCAAGCCTTCGGTAATGCTGTTGTCGGCAATGCGGATAAGCCCTTCCCGATTTTTTTGATTAATCACGCCCCAAAATGTCGTTCCTCCGAGATCTGGGTAGGCGTAGGCGATGCCCTCATCTGGCCAATTGCGATACTCACGGAGCGCGTCAAACTGGTAGACACCGTTGCTCCTTGTTCTTTGCTCGTTCACGGCGATATGGTCGTAAAAGTTGGGCACGTGGATTTCTTGGAAGGGGGCGACGATGACAGCATCTTCGGTGGCAAAGGGGTCATCGGGATCGGAGCCGGGGGCTAAGCTTGCATTTGTCCAATATTCGAGGGCGGTGTCGCTACCTGTTGTGTTGGTTAGTTCGATGCGTGTATCGACGGCCGCTCGCCCAGCTTGGAGGGAAACATAGAAATTGACCGCTACGCCACTTTGGCCGACGTCGTATTGGCCTGGGGCGGCGGCGATGTTGATGTCGTCGATGAACGACATCATGATGGTGACTTTTTCGGCCGTTTCTTCCACAATTTCAAAGTTCCAAGGCAAAAACCACGTTTTCCCGTGCTCTGGCTCAGGGAAGGTTGGGAAAATTCCACCATAAATCATCAACCAATCGTAATAAAAAATGCCGCGATCAATTAAATAGGGAACCCCAATCGGGTTTTGATAGAGCTGTTCGTGTCCTGTGGGCTTGTAGATGATGGAGAGGATACGGCCGCCAAATTCTGGCAGTAGCGTCACCTTGAGATATTTGTTTTCCATGATCCACCTGTCAAAAGTGTGGAGCATGGTCGTTTTGCCATCAAAAGAGCCGGGCACAATGGTCAAATCATCCTCTAATTCGTAGGCGTAGGTTTCCCATGTTTGGCTGCCCTGTGATAAGGAGACGATATCATTGACTTGAGCAAACAGCTGTGGGTTGTTGTTGATGGTTGAGGGGGCTAGCTGGTAGTTGGGGGTGTTAACAACGGCCGTTGCGGTGGCGGTTGGGGAATCGTTCGGTTCAGTGGTGGAAACGGCCGTTTCCACATTAGGCGTATTGCAAGCAGTCAGCAAGAGAGAAACCCAAATCCAATAAACAAACAGTTTCTTAATTGACATGGACGCTTTCCTTTGCTGTTTGCTCAGCGCTGACCTCAATTCGGCCGTCGCGCATATGGAGAACACGATCAACATAGCGATCAACTTGGGAATCGTGCGAGGCCAGCAGAATGGTGATGCCACTTTCGCGGGCAATGGTGCGGAACAGCTCGAGGATGCCCTTGCCTGTCTCGCTATCTAATTCGCCCGTTGCTTCATCGGCCAAAATGAGACGGGGCTGATTAACCAATGCGCGGGCAATGGCCACCCGCTGCAGCTGCCCACCC
>JANQSK010000939.1 GCA_028284105.1 Anaerolineae bacterium | reverse complement strand
AATCATCGCCCTGGCTTAACCAAGCTGTCTGATTCAGAAATCGAGCTGGACTTTAATTTTAGCTACAATCCCTTTTGTGCCTACAGTCCACAATATAGCTGCCCGCTTCCCCCTCATGAGAATTGGTTGAATGTTCCGATTGAAGCGGGTGAGATGAAGTATTAACTGACAGTGACTCAAGGCAAAGGCCTACAAAATCAATGACGTGGTTCTTGGCAAACGGCCGTTTCCAACCGTGCATTTGCCGCAAGTTCCGGGCATGAGCAAACGTGTTGACATGGCGACTTAGCCAGACAAACAATAGAGTGCGAAAAGCAACGACTCTGTCGCAGCAAACGCATCAGGGAATGTCTCAATTCAGTATTGATGCCAGCAACAGAGTAGGAGACATAGATTTATCTACCCTGTATACGATACTCTTGAGAGCCACTCCCCCAATTCCCCCCTTTCCTAATTTACAATCAATTGCCTTTATGCTACTCTAAAAGCAAGTACAAACGATTTACCCAAATTCTATACATTGTTACCTAAAGACAATATCCGCCATTGCTGCGAGCACGGATGCTTTAATTGAGTTGGCCTTTCACGCAAGGCGGCTCAAGGAGTGGTGTTTATCGAACAGAATGCCAAGTTCCCTGAAATCAACTTTTAGGTCACTGGTGGATTGATGCCGTCTCTATTTATAAATGCCGTTGTCGTCTTATAAAAGGGAAAGCGTTTGTAAACACTGTTCCATTTGCCATATTTTACAGGTTTAACCCACCAATCTACTGCATTGCTCGAGACCCCATTCATCCCGTACAGTGACTCATAAGGAAAATGTTGATTTAAAATGAGTTTATAGATCAACGATATTTTTTCTGCCATACAGGAAGCAGACGGCGCAGTTGAAAACAACTGCCGATCCTGATCTAACTATCTGAGATAGGTTACTCAACCACCTGTGGTTAATTGGCAGAGGGTGTTTTGTAATGTCATGATACGGAGCGCTTTTGTGAGCAAGCGTATTCGATGGAGGGATTTTATGGATGGAGATTAGACGATGAAATTGATAGTAAAGCGTTGGTTGCGCCTTTAGGAGGAAAGCAAATAGGTGAAAATCTGACAGACAGAGCCATGCTGTGAAGTATTCGCACTCGTTTGAGCAAGAAGCCCGAGGATTTTCTAGCATTCGTGTGCAAACATTTTGTGCGATTTAGCATTTTACGGATAGAGACTTAGCCGCTTTTAGCTGTTACTTTTATAAACATTTGAAATGAGTGTTTACTAAAGTGTTGAAAAGGATAGAAAATGAGTTCGCAAATGGGGAATTCAAGCAATTCTAATATAAAACTATATATAAAAAGCTTTGTTGGGGTCTGTTATAACGCCGCTATGTTAAACCCGTATTCTTTGGGTGCGGATAAGACATCAGGAGGGGGGAGGACTGGATACTATGCTATTGAGCTGAATCACCGAATTCTTCATATCACTCCTCAAACAAGTGGGGAAATGGAATCAACAACTAGAATGATGTACAATTCGGCTGATTATTATGATGCATTCTCTATGAGCCTTAGCCAAAGTGTTGGAATTGGAAAATTCTTCGCATTTTCTGCAAGTGAATCTTATCATAAATATACTGAAACCATTAATACTGACAAGAATATAGAATCTTATACTTACTCAAACTTTGCATTGGAAGATGTTCATATCAATAATGAAGATGCTCAAAAACATTTGAAAAAAGAATATTATGACGCGGTACAATCTGTTGAAAAAGGGGAATTGTCGGTAGAAAAATTTATTGAAACCTATGGAACGCATGTATCATTAGGGGCAACGTTTGGTGGGCACGTTTATCAACGATTAACAATATCTGATCAAACAGCAAGAGAAATCGCAAGTTCGGGACACAGTGTTAGCGTAGATGTTAGTGCTACCTACCGCAAAGTCACAGGGGGTGCCTCTGGAAAAGGTAGTAGTGAATCTGGTTCCTCTTTGGAGCATAGGGAAGGTGTCTCGCACAGTAAATTGGAATGGGTGGGGGGCGACAACCCCATGTCATCATCAAAAAATGTTGATGGACGAGATGAGCAAATATTTAGTTGGGATAAATGGACAGAATCTGTCAGGAAAAATCCGATGCCAACTGCATTGACCTTAATCCCTCATTATGACCTGTTTACAAATGCGCCGCATCTAAAAAAAGGGATAGAGCGTTATATAGAAAATCATGAGCAAAATTTGACAGTTGAATATGGTCGAACTATTGCAATTCAGACTGCCCCACCCGATCAATATATGCTCAGGAATCTTGTAGGATGTCATGGGGGTGCTTTAAATATTGATCCGAATTTTGTTGACACAGCTAAATATAATCTTTTCAAGATTGAGAAAAACCTGCACCCAGATTCTGATCACCCAGAATGGAGTATATTGCCCCAAAATGGCCCGTTTGTAAAGTCGTCTTCTAAAGGTCTTATACTTGATGTTTCGAATGTAAGCGGGCAGATTAAATATCATGATTATGTTGTTTTTAATTGTGCAGCCAAAGATTGCGGTCTAGCAGTAGCCCCAAATAATAATAATGGTGGCTTATTCAATGGTCGTCATGACGTTTTCGATGATAAACAGTCCATAATGTTCTATTTGTACTATAAAGGTTCAGATGGGCAAATTGCTCCACCAGGTTATGAATTTTCAAGCAGCTTTGTTTGGCAAGTTATCAATGCTGATAATCATACAAAAACTGGAGATGTTAAATTTGGAGATAAAATTCTCTTTATTTGTCAAGGAGACAAATCATACTTGACTCATGCCGATTCCAAGGCCACATGGTCGCATAAAGATGGTTTAAATGCTCGTTGGTGGCTTGTTCCTTGGGATAATGAATTAACTCAATAAATTCATTTGCCAATTGCTATTAAACAGCAACCCTAACTATGACTTTGGCCTAGGATAGGACGTTTCACTCTAAATACGGAAACAAAAAAAGCCGCTGGTTTTGACGCGAGCGGCTTTTTTGTTGCTTCTGTTTCAGAGTCAATTATGGAAATGTCTACTTTTGTCTGGTACTAAGATTGGGATCTTGACAAAATGATTTGAGATATAAATGATGTATCAAATTGTTACAATTTTAGGTAGTGTAGCAAAAAATGATTTAGCTTATGTGTCTTTTTTACCACTTTTCTCTTTTTGACCAACCGAGCTACAAGTACACTATCGTTTTGTTGATTGCTTAGCACAGTACCCCTTTTGTGCCTACAGTGAACAATATAGCTGTCCTCTGCCGCCGCACGATAACTGGCCAAAAGTATCAATAGATGCTGGTGAGAAGTTGTATAAGTAAAGTTGCAGGCAGTTTTTAATAGAACTGTCACCGCCGCCACTCTTTTGTCACCCAGAAATCCTGCATGCAATTGACTTGTGGGTAAGACGCTCCTTGCTGTCATTCTCCAGCCATGTTCAAATCCTGATTTGTTGCTAAAATATGATCATTATTAAAACATCAGATTCCCTCAGGCCTGAGGCGAAAAAGACTATCAAATCTCTTTTTATCACAATTTTATAGCTGCTATTTGTGAGATTGATCAATCTACTATTTGGCATATAGTCACAATATGCCACCAATTTGGAGAATTTATGCTACAAGAGCTTTTTTCTTCTGGTTCCCTCAACTTTATTTATTCCATTGTTGTTCTCATTAGCTTTGTCTTTGCCCTAATTACGCTTCTAGGAGCAGGGTTTGGCGATGCGCTCGATTTTGATGCTGACATAGATGCTGATTCAGGTCTTGATTTTGTCAGCATTAGCCCATTCGCTCTAGCCATGTTTGGCGCATTCTTTGGCCTGACGGGCTTAGTTACACGACTATGGCTAGGGATGGATGCAATTCCTAGTATTTTATGGGCTGCTGGCGTTGGGTTTGTTGTGGGGGCAGGAGCGCAAGCCCTTTTCTTGTATGTCTTATCACCGAGCAAATCGAGTCACTTTAGCTTGGCCGATGACGCTAGCGGCAGACAGGTAGAGGTGATTGTCACCATTCCCAAAGGTGGTTTAGGGAAAATTGCTTATGACAATGCGACGGGTCGGGTGACGTTAGGGGCTCGCTCAGCCAATGGCAAGCAAATTGGGCGTGGGCAGTTTGCGAAGGTAGAGAGAATAAACGGCCGTATTGCCGTCGTTCGTATTGAAGAATAGTTTGTGTATTACGCGTTGCCTAAAGCAGTTGGCAATGCGCAATAAGGAGATCTTTCTATGACAGGAGTCGCAATTGGTATTGTCCTTGTTGTATTTATTATTTTTGCCTTGCTGTTTGGCTATGCTAGCCGTGTCAAAAAGGTTGGTCCGAATCAAGCCCTAGTCATTTCAGGGCGTGATTCTGGTCAAAGCACAGAGAAGTATCGCATAATCACTGGTGGTCGTGCCTTTATCTGGCCCATCTTGGAGCGTGTGGATTTCCTCTCGCTGGAAATCGTGACCATTGACACCACAACGGCCGATGTTCCCACCAGCCAAGGTGTTCCCGTTACCGTAGACGGCGTTGCCCAGATCAAAATTGGTAGCGATGAGGTGT
>JANQSK010000910.1 GCA_028284105.1 Anaerolineae bacterium | reverse complement strand
GACCATAATCATAAGAGCTTGCCAAACCACCATAAATTTCCGAGGTTGGGTAGGCAAACCCACGTCGTTTCGCTAATGAAACGATAGTTTCTAATGTTAGTTCATCACTCATAAAAATCTCCTTGAGTGCTGTAGATCATAAAAGCCGTCCACAGCAACGCTAAAATTTGCGTTGCAGGGACGGCTCTGTTGAGTCGCGGTTCCACCCTGCTTCCGCCCGTTAAATCAGTTGTTTTAACGGGGGGCACTTTCTTCAAAACGTATCAATTTGCTCCCGCTTGCCAAAGGCGTTCATCACAAAATTGATAATAACGGGTATTTTATTCATTCACATCCACAAGTCAAGATAGAACGAAATGTCGGGATGGTTTTTTGCCGTTTCCTTGAAAGCCATAATAGATTCAGACCTCAACGCTATTCTTTTATAAGCAATCATCTTTATAGATTAGAACGTAGTGCGCCAAACATACTTATGAGGTTCAATCATGCAAACATCAGCCAATATGTCTTTCAAATTTAAATATGTCAAAAATGGAGCGGCTCAAGGCTTCCGAAATAAGAACGCCAACGCAGCTACAGATGCATTAACTTTGAATGACTCACATATTCCCTATGAGTTTATCTTAGATACAACCAGTCGGGATAATCGAGTGGTTATTCAATTTTCTCCTCATTGGAATATTGATGAGGCAATTCGAAAAGAATTCACTCAGAACAATATCCTTATTTTGGAAATTTATCAGAAAAAAGCAATTGATTTGGAAAAGTTTATTGACAGACATGCTTCTGCAAAAATAGCAAACAAGCGGAAACATTTGCTTGAATCTTCTGGTGAAGGCCATCTTTTCAGATCATTTGAATGTCCTCACTGCTCAGCCACGATTGATCTTACTGACTATGAGAAGTCACCGTCCATATTCTGTCGATACTGCGAATCAATCATTTCCCATTCTCACAATATCGTGGCAAATGGGGATGAATATCGTCATTGTGATGAATGCAATATGTTTGATCGCGTTCAAGGGCATACAGAGTTCTATTTTTATTTTCTACTGATAGTTTATGGTTTTCGCTCAAAAAGACGTCACCTCTGTGATGCTTGTGCGCTAAAGATTTCTAACAAGGCATTGCTTATCAATCTACCCTTTATTTTGGGCATATTTCCTGCTCTCTATATGCGTATTAAAGCGTCACGAGGAAAAGACAATTCACTAAAAGAAATGACCCAAGCAAATAAGTTGGCCCTCTCAGGAAATTATCAAGAAGCTGATATGCTCTTTGAAAATATGCTCATGAACCATCCCCATCACCCTGGGATTTTGTTTAATCAGAGTATGGGCCACTTCAATGGAAATGACTCTCATAATGGAATAAATTTTGTGGCAAAATCACTTAAAGCAAGCAGCAATTATTTACCTAGCCTTCGATATATGCACCGTTTAAACCAAGTCAAACAAGCTCAAACCTCATAGATAGCGCCATAAAACCAAACAAGCAATCTTTATTTTTGAACATTCGTTCAAAAATAAAGATTCGGTATTGACATTATAGAACAGCCGTGCTAATATGTTCCTATATCATTTAAAAATAACAGGAAGAAAAACATGGCTAAGAAGAAAAGTGAAAGTGATCCAAGAGGCTCATCTCTTGAAAAAACATTAGACAATTTAACAAAAAAATACGGCGAAGGCGCCATCATGCGATTGGGCGAAGCTGCCCACATGGAGGTAGACACGGTCCCTACTGGGTGTCTCTCACTTGACATTGCTTTAGGTGTTGGTGGCGTTCCCCGCGGACGTGTTATCGAAATTTATGGCCCAGAATCTTCTGGTAAAACAACACTTTGTCAACACATCATCGCTGAAGCCCAAAAAAGGGGCGGTATCTGTGCTTTCGTTGACATGGAACATGCCCTAGATCCAGTTTATGCGGCTCGTGTTGGTGTTGATGTTGATAATTTATATGTTTCACAACCGGATACCGGTGAACAAGCCCTTGAAATTGCCGAAGCGCTTATTCGTTCAGGCACAATGGATGTCGTCGTTGTTGACTCAGTGGCAGCATTGGTTCCACGCGCAGAAATCGAAGGGGAAATGGGTGATGCCCACGTCGGTTTGCAAGCTCGTTTGATGTCTCAAGCACTCCGCAAACTGTCTGGTGTGATTAAGCAAACCAATACTGTTGTGATTTTTACTAACCAATTACGCTCAAAAATCGGCGTCATGTTTGGAAGCCCTGAAACAACCAGTGGCGGTAACGCACTTAAATTCTATGCTTCTGTTCGATTAGATATTCGTCGGATTCAAGCCATCAAAGCCAGCGGTGAGGTTGTTGGAAACAGAACCCGAATCAAAGTGAAGAAAAACAAAGTTGCTGCTCCATTTACTGAAGCTGAATTTGACATTATGTACAACGAAGGCATTTCATTAACAGGAGATATTCTTGATTTATCCGTTGCCTATGATCTTGTTGACAAACGTGGTGCATTTTTCAGATACGGTGAAACATTGTTAGGTCAAGGCCGAGAAAATTCAAAAGCATTCTTGAGAGAGAATCCTGGCATTATGGATGAACTTGAGTTCTTAATCCGCCGAGAATCTGGCCTCCCAACTGATGAATTTGCACCAACTGACGCCCCTCCTGTCAATCAGGAAGCGATGGCAGAAGAACCAACTTTCTAGATCCGAAGTTGTTGATAAAGATAAACTAAAAGGGCTCACGAATGTGAGCTCTTTTCTGTTCTCATCTCGTTATGCCAAGTTAAATCATATAACTAGCAATTTTAGGTTGAAAATTTTCCATCTGTAGTACAAATTCATTCGTGCAAAATTGCACAATCGTATTGACACCCTCAAAGCGCCTGATATAATTCCAAAGTAGGCAAAATTAAGATTTTGTACTAATGACTTTTCAAATTCCCCACCTACTTGGTGTTTAGAAAAAGCAGATAAGGGTCACAACCTGCATATTCCCTGCTTAGGAGAGACTTTCAATGAGTGAAGTAACTGAAACAGCAGAGGTGCAACCAACCGATACCGCACCTCAATCTATTAATGATTTACAACCAAAAATGCAATTAACTGGGACCGTGACCCGTTTAGAACTATACGGAGCGTTCATTGACCTTGGTATCGGTGTCAATGCACTAATTCATATCTCCAAATTAGGGAAAGATCGGGTAAATCGTGTCGCTGATGTACTCAATAAAGGTGACGAAGTCAACGTTTGGGTAGAAAAAGTAGATGCTGAGAAAGGCCAAATTATGGTCACGATGGTGGAGCCGCTAGCAGTAGACTGGAAAGATTTGGAAGAAAAACAAGTCTATACCGGTACAGTAACCCGCCTTGAAAATTTTGGAGCATTTCTTAACATCGGTGCTGAAAGAGAAGGTTTGGTTCACATTAGTGAATTGAGTCATGGTTACGTAAAGCATCCATCAGAAGTTTTGTCAGTCGGTGACGAAGTTCAAGCACAAGTGCTTGGTTTTAGCAAAAGAAAACGCCGTATTGATTTAAGTATCAAAGCCATTCTCGAAAAGCCAGAAGCTGAAATTCAAGAGGTCGACGAAGTTGAAGAGTTCGACTATGAAGAAGAGGAAGAAGAATTCCAAACCGCTATGGAAATTGCTCTTCGTCAAGCTTTAGGTACAAATGCACCCGCCCGCGGCAAGAAAAAGAAGAAAAAAGATCGTCGCAAGAATCGCCGACAAAGAATGCGGTCTCAACAAGATGATTTGTTAGACCGAACATTACAACGCTAATTTAAAAAAGCCCTTTTGAGGGCTTTTTTTTATTCCATCATTTCATTCTTGCAATTCAAGCTGGGCTGCTTATTGCTGGGGAGCATATTGTTCTGGCTGAACGGGCATATTGCCGGCTTGAGTTGATATAGCAAAATAGTTCGTTAAGGCATATTCAGTCAACGGCCGTATTAATCTCTGTGTCTCATTCGCAATCTCACCAAATCCATTGCCCAAATACCAAATTGCCGCCCCCTTCACCTGTGGATAGGATGCATATAGCTCAGAAGCCCAGGCCACATCTTGAAGTGCCTGCTCAGGGTTAGGCACCGATTGATAAGTCCATCCCCATTCAGTAATTAAAACCGTTGGTCGATGAATACCATTTTGATCAGCAATTTGGAATAAGGATTGGAAACGGCCGATTTTAAAAGGATATCCATCACCAATTTGCTCATTAATGTAGCTATACTCATGTAAGGCAATCGAAATTCGGTCTGGATTTTGGGAAGCGAGGCGCAAAAAGGCCAGCATAGAAGGAGATTCCCAATGGAGCGTTTCCGGCTCTCCAGACGACCAGCCAAAGGCCGCCCAATTAAAACCATCTCTTAAAGCAAATTCGGCCGTTTTCAAAGCAAATTGCCCTAACCACTCAGACTCATTTTTATCCACTTCATTGACCGTTTCCAGCCAAACTAAAGATGGATCAAGTTCAGGGGGAAAAGCATCTAAATGGGCATTCCAATGGATCTCAGCAGCT
>JANQSK010000896.1 GCA_028284105.1 Anaerolineae bacterium | reverse complement strand
TCAATAATTGTCCAGCCATTATCTCCAAGAACGAGATACGTATTAATGATGTTTAGAGCAAAAGGGAGCGGTAAAGCAACCTGAAAAATATCCTCTTCAATTTGAGAAACGGTTTGGCTCATGACCCAGCCCCAAACTGCAAGAATAAATTCGTTACAGTGAGCGCTGTGAAAACAAGCGCTGCAAGCATCATGAGGTAGTTGCCATTTGAAACGCCACGCTCAAGGGTGGCAATGGAGGGATCTTTTGGAGAGTAATAAACGGGAACTTTTTTGCCCGGCTTATGAGTGCGAAGCATTTTGCGTGAGGTGATGATTTTTGGCGAAAAACCAATCGTCTTGGCCGTATATTTTTCGTTTTTGATGCTATAGGTGTAAATGATTCGAACGCCAGTTAGATTCCCATAATCATCAAGGGCAAACACTTCTCGTTGGGCATATTCAATGATGCCTGTGACTTTTGGCCATTCCTGACTGTTTATTCCTCTTCGATAAGCCAAAAGTTGATTTCCAAGGAACCAAAGTGCTGCCAAAAGGTAGAGGATAGCAAGTGACAAGATCTACTCCATCAATCAAATGATTTTTATACAGCTTGAACGGCTGTTTTTGCCAGCAAGCTATCGTAAGCAGATTTTAGGTCAATCTCTACAGGTTGTCGATTGATGAAGTGGGTGATTGTTTGATATCCAGCATCTTGGAGATGATCCATCGCTTGAATAAAATCAGCACCGACTCGGCTTGGTGCATGTGAATCTGAACCCAAAACAACAGGAATATCTCGCTCTGCCATTTCCGCCAAAATTTCAGGGCCGGGATTCATTTCTTTAACCCGTTTGTGTAAACCAGACGTATTCAGCTCCATCGCAACACCTGTTCTGGCAATGCGGTCTAAGTTGGTACGAATATCGTCCATTAGACGATCAACATTCCATTCGTATGGGAACACGTTTTTGATCAAATCAGGGTGTGAGAGCGTGTTGAATAAACCAGACTCCGCCGCCATAGCGAGATGTTTGAAATAAAGTTTCTGAAATTGAACCGCGTTCCCTTTGTAAAATGGCTCTTTGTAATAGGGATGTCCTGGATGTAGCGAGCCGAGAATGTAGTCAAAGTCTGCTTTCGCTAAAAGCCCTTCAAGGAAAGGTTCAAAGCCTGGATAGTAGTCACACTCAAGCCCCAGCCGAATATCTAAACGGCCGTTCCATTCATCTTGAACATCTTCAATCATTTGAAGATAGGTTGGAAACTGCTCCATCGACATGCGAACCTTTTCATCCCAGCCTTTTGGACCAGGATTGTGGCATGTGAAGATGATACCTTTTAAGCCAATTTTTTCAGCTTGTTTGGCATATTCAGTTGGTGACCCCTTGGCATGTTTGCACAGGGTCGTATGCATGTGTGAATCGTAAAGTATAGGATTGGTCATAATATCCTTAGTTGGAAAAATTGCGTGTGTCAGCAAGACAGCATATCAGGCATAGGTACAGGAGTCAATAGCCAGCATCTGTCAAGTTAAGAGATTAATTGACTCATTAAGAAAGTAAGTGCAAAAGTGATTTTTTTTGACTCTGAGAAAAATTTATTTCTCAAGCACTTTGACCTGTTTTAACGTTTCCCACGCCTGCTTGATGGCCTCAAACTCTTCTTTGGATTCGGGAAGCTCTCCATAGCGTACCTTCACAAAGGCACGGGTAATCAATCGGGCTTCATTTTCATGGTCGGGCCAAAGCGCAAATAAGCGGGCTAAATATTCATATGGTGTTTCATTCCGCTCCCGAGGTGTATCGAGATCAGATGCTTGTTGACTCATCTGCGCATAAATACGACGAATGGTTAATGCCGCACGCCAATCGATAGGTTGATTGGTTCTTGATGTGGAGGGCTTATTTTGTCGATTGGGGATGATTCTTGAAAAGAGCCCACCAGCGGCGCGATTAAAACGGCCGTTTTTGGCAAAGCTACGGTTTCCACGATAGCGTCGCATCAACCAAATCGAAGCCCCAATGATGGCTAAAAAGAGAAGGGCAAGAATGACAATGTTCCAATCCAAAGCGGCAGAATAGCCGTCTTGTTGTGCGTCTCGTTGAAGCTCAGCGATGAGTTCATTGATTTGTTGAGCTGGGTCAGGACCTTCTTCAAGCGGTTCATCTCGTTCGATTAAAACGGCTGAAAATAGCCCACGAATAAAGTCCATAATTCGGGTGATTATTGCATCAAAAACCGCAAGTAAAGGACTCAGGAGAAAAGTAACCGTAAAAATAATGGTAGAGAAAACAAACTGGAGCCCAAGCCAAACTGGCGCTAAGAAATTGCCGATGCTGGTGCCTGTATCACCGCTGATCGCAAAGGAGAGAGCGCTGGGCAAAAAGATGATGGCTAAGCCGCTGCCTAAGATCGTTAAGAACCAGCGGAGATCGATGGTATCTAAGATGGCTTCTTGGTCTCTTTCTGCCCTTTCGATACGTGTTAATGCAACGGCCGTTAATCCGGCAAACAAAAACAACAGTAGAAACCCAATTGCTGACCATTCAAGTCGAAACGCCGAAACCAAAAGGATAACGGGCGCGATAAATAAGCCCCCAGTCCGGAATCGATCCCCAAAACGGCGCACATCTAATTCACGGGTCACAATCAGCATGCCTCGCCACCAGCAAACGGCAACAAGTAAAAACATGCCCACATCACTGTGCCATGAATTATTATTTGTTTGCGTCATGCTTCTAAATAGTTCCCCAATCCAGCTAAAATCAAAGATGGATGCCCCATCATATAAAAATGTGCGTATTGACCAGAGAATGAGGAAGATTGCAGCCACAATCATGATGTTTCGTTGCGTCTCTGTCGGGATGTTGAAGCGTGTCATGAGCTGGGAGAAATAGAGTGGAATCAGAACGACGACAAGAATGCTAATCGTAAGCGGAACGGGTCT
>JANQSK010000445.1 GCA_028284105.1 Anaerolineae bacterium | reverse complement strand
TCATTGTCATTGGTGATCAGAATATTGATACCAGCTTGCATCAAATGCATCGCTTCACCATGACGGCGCAATTGATGTGCAAACCAGCCCCGTGCAACCAGCAAAAATCCAAAATGATTTGGGTGCCAATTTGATTCCTGCTGAATGGCTTGATTAAATTGTTTTTCACCACTTTGATATTGCCCAGTCATATCGTAATAGTGAAATAATGAATAAATTGATCGTTCAATAATTGAATCATCGGACAACGAGGAGAGAGAAGTCCACATTTGGGTGATATGTGTACGCTCTTGTTCGATTTGCAGCACAGCTTGCTGTTGGCCATTTCCTTGAAGGGCTGGCAAGCTATCTGCTAATAATGAAGCAAAATGATTTGTAAATATAGATTGTGCTTGCTCAAGGTCTGAATCGCACACTTGGCTCACAAATCGACGGACGAGTGGGGATAATCGAAAACGGCCGTTTTCGGCTTGCTCAAGCCACGATTGATCCCACAGCCGCATCAGCATGTCTAATCCGATTTGAGATACACCTAAGGCATCATTTGCAGAAAAATTTGCACTAAAAATAGTTAGAGAAGATAACGCTTGTTGCTCGACATCAGTCAATTGTCCCCACGCATCCAAATACAAATGCTCTAATGTACGATGCCGAGTTGGAAAATCAGCATGGGTTGTTTGCAAAAGTTCATTGCCTTGGGTTAAACGTTGAGCAATCTCTTCACAGCTCAACATACGCACCCATCCTGCCACCAGTTCCAAACCCAGAGGATGGCCCTCTAAATGACGACAAATGGTCGCAACGGCCGTTAACGATCTTGCCTGAATAGGAGAGGATGGTGCCATTCGTTGTGCGGTTTTTAGAAAATAGCGAATCGCGTCATGACTTGTTTCATCAAAAGATTCGCCCTCATTGGGAAACGCCAACCCATTCATGCGAATGACCCATTCACCACTAATATGGAGGCGAGATTGACATGTGACAATAATTTTCAAACTGGGATTTTGTCGTAACAGCAAAAGGAGTTGTGTACGCTCATCATAGAATTTATCCAATCCGTCTAATAGAAGAATGCCGGAGCGTGATTGAATTTTCTTGTTTAGCAAGCTGGTTTCTTTTTCTTGTACCAGGTCAAGAAGGTGAACTGATTCATCGGTTTTTCCAAACAAAAAGTGCCCTAATTTTCGAATAAGTGCTGATTTTCCGATTCCGCTTGGCCCTGCAATCGTGATTAAGCGACATTGAGGCTGTTCTAACATCTCTATGAGTTGCTCGAATTCAGTTTCACGCCCAATAAAGCTTTTAACGGCCGTATACAATCCATCATCCAAAGAGTTTGGTAATTGAGCGGGCTGCTGAGAAGACTTTGGTGCATGAAGCTCATTGGCAATTAATTTTTCGTACAGCTGCTCCGTCTCAACTGCTAGAGTGACACCTAAATCATTGACGAGTAAATGCCGACACTGCTCATACTGTGCCAGTGCGGCACTACGCCTACCTGTCCATGCTAATAAGCGAATCAATTGGTTGTGTGCTTTTTCTTGCCAAGGATCTAATGCAAGTTGTTTTTCCACATACAACTTGGCTTTTTCCCAAAGCTGTGCTGCCATAAAATGACTGACGAGATGATCTAAAATTGAAATAGCGTGCTGTAACATTTGGTTTCGATGCACTATCAACCATTCTTCAAATTCAGCGTTGTTTGGCAATGAAAAGCCAGCCATGAATTCTCCGCGATAAAGAGAAATAGCTTCCTCCAATCGTTTTTGAACTTGAACTGTGAGTGGATATTCGGCAGTGCCTGATGGCATTTCTGAAGAGAGGGTTATAAATCGCTGAACATCAAGATAGCTATCACTTTGAGATTTGAATTGAATCGATTCTGGGCTAACGCTAGTAAATGGAGAATGCTTTGCAGAGTAACCCAAACCTTGGTGAAGTCGGGAAAGAGTTTGTCGTAAATTTTGACGTGCTCGACGTTCGGACTGCTCAGGCCAGAGCAGAGTCATCAATTGCTCACGAGTATGTGGAATATGAGATTCCACAGAGAGGTACACCAATAATGCCCGAACTTTGCCCGCCCGGAAGCCAGACAACGGCCGTTTATCCAAAGAAATCTGATAAGACCCCAACAACGATTGAGCTAAATGCGGCATACTTCTCCTCATAGGTTGAGCAAGCTAACGTTGAACTTTTTATAAAATTTAGAGAAAACTGCTTATTGTTACTTTTGTTTTTGTCGCAAACGAGGCCAATCACATAGGTCAATGGTGAAACAGAGATTTTTATTAAATAGGTAGAATCGTTTCCGAATCACCTTACAAGGAATCATGTGATTTTCCTGGAACTTTCGCCGAAGATTGTACGCGCCCACCCTTTGCTTGATTATAGGAAGATCGTTTCATGACCAAGGTAATACGGCCGTGACAGTTAGGCTACCCCATTTTTCCTAACTGTCACGACGCTGTCACAGGCTAGTCACACCCCCTCGCTAGACTTTGCCCCATGTCCCAAAAAAGACCGCTCGAAGAAAAAAAGAAAGTGTTGAATAAATCTAAAGATGCCAAAAAAGGGCCAAATTCTGACGGGAATCCGAATCAGAATGAAGGCTCATTCTCACAGCTTCAGCGAACAGCGGGAAATGCAGCCGTTCAACGGCTGGTAGCCCAACGTTCAAGCTCAGAAGCAGGTGAGTTAGATGAAGATACAAGCAATTCAATACAAAACAGTCGTGGTGGCGGTCAACCTATCGATGAACGGGTAGCAGCTCGCTCAGAGGACGTTATTGGGGCAGATTTTTCTGATGTTCGTGTACACACCAATGCAACCGCAGATCAACTCAGTCGAAAACTCAATGCGCGAGCTTTTACTACAGGAAACGACATCTTTTTTCGTGAAGGTGAATACGCACCAAATACACAAAGTGGGGACAAGCTCTTAGCGCATGAGCTCACCCATGTTGCACAACAAAGCAGTGACGGTAATTCAACTGTCCAACCACAGCGGGTAAATGACCCAGCCGATCAATCAGAAGTAGAGGCTGACAAAAACGCAGATCTCGTAACAAGCCAATCCTCAGAATCTGTTCAACGTTTAGAAGAAGAGGATGAAGTCGCTCAATTGAAAGAAGATGAAGAAGATGTCGCCCAGCTTAAAGAGGACGAAGAAATACAAACCAAGTTACAAAGAGAAACTGTCGAAGATGAGGTCAAAGAAGAATGATTGACGATCTTGATGAAACCATTCGACAGCTGCTATTAAATGAGATGCGAATCAAAGCAGGCGAAATCGACATTGCCTTTGATCAGCCTAAACGGGAGTGGAGTGCAAGGCTTAGTCGCCCCACTATCAATCTTTTTCTTTATGACGTGCGGGAAAATGTTCAGCTTCGCGAATTTGGTTGGGATAATGTGGGTGAATCTTCATCTGACCAAACAGCCTCTCGGAAACTGAAACCATTACGCATCGATTGTCATTACATGTTTACCACTTGGGCCACAGAACCAGAGGATGAACATCG
>JANQSK010000836.1 GCA_028284105.1 Anaerolineae bacterium | reverse complement strand
CTGGAAATTGGCTTTCAGCAGGCTGGACTCGAGGCTTACGCAGGACCCGGGCGTTGGAATGACCCTGACATGCTGGTTGTGGGCATGTATAACGAGGGCAACGCGGCACAAGGTGGTTGTACGACGGCCGAATATCGCAGCCACTTCTCGTTATGGAGCTTGCTGGCGGCACCTTTAATCATCGGTTGCGATGTACGGAATATGAATCAAGAGACTCGTGATATCTTGCTCAATCGTGAAGTCATTGCCCTGAACCAAGATTCCTTAGGGCGGCAAGGACATCGAGTGGGAGCCGTAAATTGGGGCGGGGAAATGGCCGAAACTTGGGTTAAGCCGCTTGGAGATGGCAGCATTGCCGTGGGGCTGTTTAATCTCGGTGAGCGGGAAGATAGATTGGTAGGCGTGGCGTGGGAAGCGATTGGTTTGCATGATCGCCGACCTTGTCATGTGCGCGATCTATGGCGTGGGATGGATTTGGGTACCTTTACAGGTGACTTCAACACCCAAGTTGGCCGGCATGATGTCGCCTTACTCAAGTTGACGCCCATCCATCAAGAATGACCTGTGGTTGTTTGTCACGCTTTCTGACTAATCCTCAATTGAAAGATATTACCTTCACAATCATAAGCATCACAAACTTGGCGGCCTCCAAACTCCCAACTTTTGGGTGGGTATACAAAACCGCCTTTTTCTTCTATTTTTTCACGAATAAGAGTAAGGGGTGATTCAACGAAGAATGTTGGCTTTAGTGCCGTATCTTCTCTGGGCTCATTTGAGTTGGTGAAATTCTTAGAAATCTCAGTTTCAAGTAAAACAAGCTCAAATTCGTCACCATTAAGCAAAGCGAATGTACTATCACTTTCGATTATCTCAAGCTCGAAAACATGAGTGTAAAAGGAAATCAAACGCTCGATTGACGATGTATAAATGACCAATCCTGTTTTCATATCATTTCTTTAGTTCCTATTCAGGGCCAGAGCTTCCAAACGCGTCCATTGCCTCTTGACGCTACTTCGAGCCGTCTTCACCCTTTAAAGAAACTTCATATTCCCGGGCTATGATTTCACGTAAGACCTCAAGATCGACGTCGTCTAACTTGTTGATATAGAGACAGGCGACCGATTTTTTGTGTTTGCCTAGCTTGGCAAAGAGATTCTCTGCTCCCTCGAAACCGTCACCAACATAGAACGTCATATTAGATTTGCGCGGTGAAAAGCCCGCCGCAGGCATATCCCCCTCGCGCCCCGATTCATAGACGTAATGAATCGACCCAAAACCAATAATTGACGGTCCCCACATCACCGGTGAAAGACCTGTGACTTCCTTGTAAATCGTTAGAGCAACCCGAGCATCCGATCGACGGCGGGCGTTTTCAATTGCTGAAATGAAATCATCGACAGAGGCTGTCGTGGGTCTAGTTTTATTCTCAGCCATTTAATTCTCCTTACCAAATAACTCGTCACACCATAGTTAGCGAGTTGTGATGATTTTCTAGGTTTTCAATAGAGGGATTTGTCGGATAAAGAATAGTCTATTTTTTCTGCAAGGTCACGATGGCTAAAAATGAACCATCAACCCAAACCTATCCCAACTTCTTTGCCACCTCATTGTAATCTATTTGGGATCTTGTGATGAAATCCATCAGAAAAAAACAGGTTTGCTTCACATTACCTACAGAATTTGCATTTATCTTTTGTTGGCAATCGCTACTTTGCAGGAGCAGCAAACATGAGATTTTAGGATAGATTCAGTGTCCATACGGTTACCCATAAAGCACGAACGGCGTTAATAAAATTTTGGCTTGAAGTTTTCTATCAAAGCCATTTGACCCCAACGCATTTAGAAACCGCATTCTGCAAAGTATCTAAACAAATTTATTTTTAAAGTGAGGAAAAATGAACAGAGTGGCAAGAATAGGCAAATGAATAAATTAACAAGACGAGATTTTATTCGGCTGAGCGGTATTTTGGGGCTTTCAGCAGCGCTCAATGGTTGTGGTGCAGTTGGTGGCAGTGACTTCCAAGGCAAAGTTATCGTGATTGGGGCAGGAGCAGCCGGGATGTCGGCCGCATATTTGCTCAATCAACGCGGTATTGATGTTGAGATTTTAGAGGCAAATAGTGTGCACGGGGGCCGGGTTCGAGTCAACAAATCGTTCACCGATTTCCCGATTTCTCTTGGAGGTGAATGGCTCCATGCAGATACCAGTGAGCTTGATTCGATTGTGAATGATAGCTCAGTCGAAATCGGAATAAAGATGGCTGGGTACGATTCATCAAATTCGAGAGGCTTTTATCAGGATGGCGTTTATTCCACTGAGCCTAGCGTTGGTGATCGAGACACAAAATTTGTAGGATCATCATGGTTTGATTTCTATGATGAATACATCGTGCCCAATATTCGAGAAAAGATGCGCTATGGGGTTGAAATTATTGAAATTGCCCGTAGCAACACCCAAGTTCAGCTGACAGATAGACAGGGAAACAGGTATTCAGCCGACAAAGTGATAATCACTATTCCGCTAAAAATTTTGCAGGGTGGCGATGTCAGCTTTTCCCCAACGCTGCCTTTAATTAAACGTCGAGCAATCGAGTCGGCCGTCGTTTGGAGTGGGTTTAAAGCCTTTTTCGAATTTACCGAAAAATTCTTTCCAGCCGTTATTACGTTTCCTGATACAAGAACAGAAAATGGACACTGGCTTTTTTATGATGCCTCACATGGGCAAAATACGGAGCGACCTATTTTAGGTATCTTTTCGGTTGGGGCGAAGGCTGAAGCTTATCAGGCGATGCCTGATGAGGCATTTCAAGCTGCGATTTTGGCTGAGCTAGATGAAATCTTTGACGGGGTCGCCTCTCGTACCTACGTCAAGCATATGACCCAGAACTGGAATCAAGAACCGTTTGCTCGGGCCGCATACCTACAAAACAATGCTCCCAATTGGATTTCACGTGAAATGGCACGGCCGATTGATGGCAAGCTCTATTTTGCAGGGTCAGCCTATACCCGGTTCGGAAGTTGGAGCAGCGTCCATGCGGCTGCCCGCTCGGCGCGTGATGCGGTTGATGAAATAACAGGTGTAGCGTGATGAGTCAAAGAATCAGATAAGGCTTTGAAGCTACATTTTCACAATACCTTTAAATAGCCAAGGTTTTAAAAAAAGGAAAAAATGAAAAAAATAATAATTGGAATGGGAGTCTTCTCTCTCTTGTTGATGGGCTGCATTTTTGGTCCAAGCATCCCTGAAATAGCCAGCACGGCCGATTTATCGACATGCTCTACGGCCGGCATTGCTGATCAATCAGCCGATCCTGATGTAGAAGCCTTACGCCAAGCAATGCTTAATTTCCGCGCATCTTTGTCTGAAGAATTGCTTGTACAAGCTCAAAACTGTCTTGACAGTGAGCGATTTGCTTATTGGCACAATACACCACCTCCCATCGGAGGCGGCCGGCACGGCATTACCTATGGAGATTTGAGCAATGAACAACTCGATCTTTTCAAAGCACTTCTCCAACAATTTTTAAGCAGTGATGGATACCAAAAATTAGATGAGATTACCTTTTTGGTAGAAGGCTTTTTAAGCGAAGAGGCTCCTAGGACATGGTCTCCTAATAATTATTCGATTGACATGTTTGGCGACCCTGAAAACAGTGGCTCTTGGGGTGTTCAGGTCGATGGTCATCATGCCGTGCTGAACTTCTTGGTGCATGGTGACGCGGTTACGATTGTTCCCGCTTTTTGGGGGGCTGAACCGGTTATTGTA
>JANQSK010000743.1 GCA_028284105.1 Anaerolineae bacterium | reverse complement strand
CTGCCAAATTGATTGTTCTGTAATCATGAAGTTGTCCCTTTCGTCTTTATTTTATGATTTGGTGATTGCGGTTTCGTAAGTGTCAATTATCAAACTGTAATTCGTCCGTTTGCACCCAAAAAGTGCCTGTCTACTGAAATAAAATTCGCTAAAAAATCAGTGGGAGGACAATGATCAAGATTAAGGCCAACATATAGCTCGCTGCTGGAAAATCTCTGCTTTCATTGTTTTCTGCCCCAAAATAACTTTTGTTTGAATATTTATAGTTCATGATCATCTCCAAAATTTATATTGCTTAATCGATTTCTTTGTTTCTTGATTTGATAATTGCAGTCTACAAAGTGGCCGTTATCAAATTGTTATCAATCCGTTAGCACGCTTACAACGACTGCTTTTAGAAGTGAATTTCGCTAAAAAATCAGCGGGAGGACAACGATCAAGATCAAGGCCAACATATAGCTCGCTGCTGGAAAATCTTTGCTTTCATTGTTTTCTGCCCCAAAATAACTTTTGTTTGAATATTTATAGTTCATGATCATCTCCAAAATTTGTATTGTTCAATCCGTTTGTTTGTTTATTTGATGATTGAATTTAATCATTTTGGAAGACGAAACATAAGGGCACTAAAGGTGACAAAAAGCGCCACAAAAAGTGATACAATTGAGGCTCATTGGGAAATGACCGCGCAATTTCATCCACAATTGGTCGAAATAGAGGCAAAATCAATGCAGTTACATAAAAAATGGGTGCCTGATGGCTAACTCGACAACTTTTGGTTCCTGGCTTAAGCAACGCCGACGACTTCTGGACCTAACCCAAAAGGAATTGGCTGAACAGATTGGCTGTTCATTGGCTACAATTCGAAAGATTGAAAAAGATGATAGACGGCCGTCTAAACAGTTAGCTGAACTGATGGCCGAAACGCTGGATGTTCCAACTGAACATCAACAAGCCTTTATCACTTTTGCTCGCACTGAACCCTATACCGCTGAAAATGGGTTGGCCTTGGTTGCCATATCCTCTGCACAATCCCAAGCGTTAGATATCCCAACGGCCGTTTCTCCCGCATCTGTACAAAAATCTCAAAACGATCTTCAACCGGAACATTTACTGCATAACTTACCTTCACAAACCACCCCCTTTATTGGTCGCGAAGGCGAGATAAACCAGATTTTGGCATTTCTAGATGATCCAGGTCAACGTTTGATTACCATTTTGGGACCTGGCGGCATGGGTAAAACCCGCTTGGCTCTGGCGGTTGGGGAACAATTGGTCAGCGCTAGAGATGATGCCCAAATCGTCCCCACTGATGGCGTCTTTTTTATTCCATTGGCTTCGATCGAGGAGCCAGAAAATATGGTGCAACATATTGCTACTGCATTGGCTATTCATTTAGAAAGTGGAGGAGACCTAAAACAACAGCTCATTGCTCGTGTGCGGCGGAAAAATTGCATGCTCTTGATGGATAATTGTGAGCATCTGTTGGACGGGGTCGATTTATTTGCCGAGATTTTGCAAGCTGCGCCGCAGGTTCAAATTGTGGCCACATCTCGTGAACGGCTAATGCTTCAAGGGGAACAGTTATTGACGCTGGGCGGTTTAGAGGTTCCGTTCGAGCGATTGGAGAGCGGTGAATTGAATGCGGAAGCATACACGGCCGTTCAGCTCTTCCAGCAGTGTGCCCAACGTATTCAACCAACCTTCTCTGTAACAGAGGACACCCTTCAGAGCGTGAGCCAGATTTGCCAGCTTGTGGCAGGCATGCCTCTAGGCATCGAGTTAGCGGCTGGTTGGTTAGACATTATGCCGGTGGGTGAAATTAAGGCTGAAATTCAAAAAAGCGTCGATTTTCTAGAAAGCGACCTGCGTAATTTGCCGGAGCGACAGCGCAGTATACGTGCCGTTTTTGAAGGGTCATGGCACAAGCTCAATCAAGATGAACAATCTGTTTTTAGCTCAATTTCAGTCTTTCGTGGTGGCTTTACGAGGGAGGCAGCTAATCAGGTTGCCAACGCATCAATCCGCCATCTGAGTCGGCTACAGGCAAAATCGATGCTGCAATTTGATCAGGAGAAAAACCGATTTCAGGTTCATGAGCTACTGCGTCAATTTGGGGTGGAAAAACTGGCAGAAGATAATGAACGAGAAACGGCCGTTCGCACCAAACATGCCCAATTTTATTGCCATTTTCTATCTGAAAGAGAGTTTGCTTTAAAAAGTGAAGATGTATTAACAGCCACATATGAAATTGATCATGAGATCGACAACATTCGCCGAGCCTGGTCTTGGGCCTCTGAGCATCATTTAATTAGCAATCTCTGGGATGCTTTAGAAAGCTTGGGTTGGTTTTACCATTGGCCAGCACGTCATAAAGAAGGGTTTGAATCCTTTCATCTTGCATCTCGGCATATAGAAAATTCTATTGCCGATCCATCATCAACGACGCAAACGAAAATATTGTATGCTTACCTATTAAGCTGGCAGGCTTTTCATTATAGCCGTCATAGTTTTTCTACAAATGAGGTGAAAAGCTGGTGTGATATGGCTTTATCAACGCTCAATGCGTTAGATGAAAAAAATGGGGATATTTTAAGGGTAAAAGCTCATATCTATCGTGTGTTATCAGAAATTAGCGGGGTTTCAATAACAAAAGAGTACACGGATTATATTGAGAAAAGTCTTGATTATTATCGTGAATTAGATGATCGTTGGACAATGGGGGAAATCTTAACCAATTATAGTGGACGTTTCGCATACAATGATTTTCAAGCAGCATATGAAAAAATCGTGCTGGCAGAGCAGTTGTTAAAAGGGTTTAACCATCCCTTCCTTAATTATTGGGTAGCTAACCTTAAAAAAAGAAGCTATCTTCATCTAGGTGAGATTGAAGAAGCACAAAAACTGGTTAAACAAGACGTTAGCCAAGCATTGGGAGATTTTTCACCTTCAATAAAAATAAGCAATATTTTTTCTAAGGTGACATTTCATATTTGGAGTGGCCAGTTTGAACAATCCCTTAAATTTTTAGGTGACCTCAAACAGGCTGCTAATCATTTTGAAAGGCTAAAATCACTAGGTGAAATAATGAGTGGCAATCTTTGTCATGTTTACATTCATCTTGGTGAAACCCAAAAAGCGATTCAAGAGGCCCAACACTGCATCACTTTATCGGAACAAGAAGGAAATTTAGGGTTTCTTGGTTGGGGTCAGTATCTATTGGGTAAGATTCAAATGACTTCAGGAAACCTGGTTGAAGCAGAATCACTCTGTTTGGAATGTAGTCATTCTCCCGATATTGATGACCAAACACGCTACTTTTCTAAGGCAGCATTAGGATACATATGGTTTAGACAAAATCTAATTGAAAAGGCGTACGATCAACTCTCTCAAACATTAGATTTTGGGTTGCGCCATCATCTTTTTTTTAATGTGTTAACTGGTATTCCTGTTTTGGCTTTAATACAAGCAGAAAACGGGAACGTAACCCGAGCCATTACGCTATATTCCCTAGCCTCAAACTATGATTATGTCAATAATTCAAGCTGGTTTGCTCACCTTTATGGTACGCCAATTGCGAAGCTCGCTGAATCTTTGCCAGCAGAAGAGGTTGATGCTGCAAAAGAAAACGGCCGTTCCCTTGATTTTTGGGAAACGGCCGAAATGCTTTTAGCTGAATTGGAGAAGGGCAAAGTATGATCAAAGAAAATTCAAACTAATCCGCTACAGTCGCCATCGACTCTCCGGTGGCAATCTCTTCCTGACGTCTAAACTGACTCATATACAAATCGTGATAGAAGCCACCTTCTTCGAGGAGGTTGTCATGGGTGCCGCGTTCGATGACCTTGCCGTCTTTGAGGACAAGCACTTGGTCTGCGTTGCGAATCGTGCTGAGGCGATGAGCCACAACGAAGCTGGTACGGCCGTTTAGTAAATTGTCTAACGCCGCCTGAATTTGACGCTCGGTACGGGTGTCCACACTGCTGGTCGCCTCGTCCAAAATGAGAATGCGGGGATTGGCGAGAACAACACGGGCGATGGCTAAAAGCTGGCGTTGGCCTTGGCTCAAGCCGCCACCCCGTTCACCTAAAACGGTTTCATACCCATTCTCCAGCTTGACGATGAACTCATCCGCACGAGCAATTTTTGCAGCTTCCATTACTTCTTCATCGGTGGCTGAGGAACGGCCGTAACGAATATTTTCCATCACAGAGTCGCTAAACAAGAACGTATCTTGCAATACAATTCCCAACTGCTCACGTAATGATTTTCGAGTGACATCACGTACGTCGTGTCCATCAATCATCACGTTCCCTTGCGTTACGTCCCAAAAGCGGGGAAGAAGATTGATGATTGTCGTTTTACCAGCGCCTGTTGGGCCTACAATGGCAATCGTTTCACCTGGCTTGGCTTCGATATCAATGCCTTGCAGCACAGGTTCCCCAACATTGTATTCAGCATGGACATCGGTAAGCTGAACGTGCCCCTGAATTTGAGGCATCGAGATAGCATCCTCTTTATCTTGAAGGTCAGGATTTTCATCCATAATGTCAAAGATTCGCTCAGCACCTGCAATCGCGCTTTGGAGGTTGGTCCACAGCAACGCGATTTGTTGAACGGGCTGGTTAAACTGTTGCACAAAGGCAATAAACGTCACAATCAACCCCAAAGAAATGGTGGTGCCCAAAATGGTGCCACCATTCAAAATAGCAAAACCACCCACGCCAGCCACAATGGCGATGCTGACATAGCTCAAAGCTTCCAAGGTAGGGGCAAGGGCGCTACTAAACGCCTGCGCTTTAATGTTGGCATCCCGATTGGCGGCATTGCTTTCGCGGAACTGTTCAATGTTTTCATCTTCACGGTTAAACGCTTGGACTTCACGAACCGCTGAAATATTTTCCTGTAAGTTTGCATTGACAGAGCCAATCTCTTTACGGGCTTCACGGAATGCTTTGCGTGCTTGAGCCGAAAACCATTGGGTAGCCACAAACATGAGTGGAAGTGTCACAAGACTGATTAGGGCGTAGGGGATGCTCTGGCTGAACATCGCAAATACGATCATGATGATGAACAATCCACCTTGAACGACCTGAACCAGCCCAAAGCCAATAATTTGCTGAAGGGTGTCGGTGTCATTTGTAAAGCGGCTCATCACGTCACCTGCTTCATTTTTGCTAAAGAAGCCCAAGGTTAAGCGATGGACGTGCTCAAAAACCTCTTTGCGCAAATCGCGAAGGACGTGATAACCGGCCCAGCTCATGAAAAAGAAGGTTCGGCTGCCCATAAATGCACCAGCAATTTGAAGGCCAGCAATAATGGCAACCATGACGCCGATACCGCGAAGGCGTTCGCCTGAGGTGAGGACGGTAGGATCTTCGACTAAGTTGCAATTTTCGGCTGCTAATTCACCAGTTGTCAGATAACAGTCAACGATTTGCCCTGTTAAGAGGGGGGTAACCACACGCATACCGGTGCTTAAGATAACAAACAGGCCAACAACAAGAAGTGCCCAACGATATTTCCGAAAATATTTTACAAAGCGCCGCAATGTGGGACCCACACCACGCGCCTTTTGAACTTCAGTTCCGAGTAAAAATGCATTTCTATCAAACATGTGTAACTCCGTTACAGAGTGTCATGAGTCCAGTGTCACGAATTACGTTTACGCTATTTCGTGATTCGTGACACAAGAAACGTGATACCTTATTCAACCAGTTGCGAATGATAAATTTCCGCGTAAATTGGGCTTTCTTCCATAAGTTCTTCATGCTGGCCACGGGCAACAACCCGGCCTTTGTCGAGGACAAGAATTTGGTCAGCATTGATGACGGTGCTGATGCGTTGAGCAATGACAAAGCTTGTGCGCCCTTCCATTAACTTATCGAGTGCTTGCTGGATTTGATACTCCGTTTGCAAATCAACACTGCTGGTTGAGTCATCCATAATGAGAATCTTTGGATTGAGCAACAAAGCACGAGCAATGGCGATGCGTTGTCTTTGGCCACCACTAAGTGTTGACCCACGCTCTCCAACCTTGGTGTCGTACTTATCTGGGAAGCTTTCAATAAATTCGTGAGCGGCAGCCGCTTTGGCAGCAGCAACGACCTCTTCATCTGAGGCATCGGGACGACCAAAGGCGATATTATCCCGAATGCTTCCTGAGAAAAGGGTGGTTTCTTGGAGAACGATCCCAATTTGGGACCGGAGTGAATCAATGGTTACATCCCGAACGTCTTGGTCATCGATTCGAACGGCTCCATCGCTCACTTCATAAAAGCGGGGAATGAGGTTGATGACTGACGTTTTACCACTACCCGTTGAGCCAAGTAGGGCCACTGTTTGTCCGGGCTCGGCGGTGAAGCTGATATCTTGTAAGACGGGGTCGCCACTTTTGAAATAACGGAATGTGATGTTGTCGAATGAAACACGGCCGTTTACCTCTGGTAAATCGACTGCACCTGGTTTATTTTCAACCGCATTCTCAGCATCTAAAATCTCAAAAATCCGCACCGCGCTGGCTGAGGCTTGCGCCATCAGCGTAAAAATGAAGCCTAGCTGCCCCATTGGAATGAAGAGGTAGACCAAATAAAGGCTGAACTCTTGCCACTCCCCAAGCGTCAAATTGAGATTGATGATTTCGCGACCACCGAAGTAAAGAACGGCCGTTTGTCCCAGCTGAGCCACCAAAAAGATGGTTGGGAAAAGATAAGAGAAAAAGCGATTGAGATCGATGCGTTCTTGTAGCAGTGCATCAATGCTGTCTTGGAATTTAGCTTGCTCCCGTTTTTCACCTGCAAATGCCTTAACCACTTTTAAGCCAGCCATATTTTCTTGCAAAATCGTGTTCACGCGTGAGAGCTTTTCTTGCACTCGCGTAAACAACGGCTGGACTCTTGCGCCAAACAGACCAAAGAGCACCATGACAATAGGTAGAATTGGCAAAACAACGAGCGTCAACGTGAGATTGGTCAAGAACAAAATGAGCAAAACACCGACTAATAAGATAACCGCCTGTAACGCGGCAATCAAACCTTGCCCAATAAAGAGGCGGAGTCGCTCGACATCATCGGTTGCTCTTACCATGAGCTGACCCGTCCGGTTGCGGTCATGATAGCTAAAGCTGAGTCGCTG
>JANQSK010000726.1 GCA_028284105.1 Anaerolineae bacterium | reverse complement strand
AACCATGGCTTGGGTGTATTGAGCCATAACGGCCGTATAATCACGAATGCGCATCGCATGAAACGCGGGTTGAACCATTCGGCGCTTCCGTTGCCATGTCTTTCCCTCTGCCGCTAATACCCCCTCGCCTAAAAATCGTTTAAAGATACGAGAAGAAAACGGATCACGATGACCCTCGCCCGCTTTTTTGACTAATAGCTCACGCACCAACTCGGGTTCATTCACAATCATCACATTGATATACAGCATGCGGAGCGTAAAAACATTCCCAAATTCAGCTACCATCTTTTGCATGTAGCTAATTCTGTCGTCCTGATATTCTTGAATTTCTTTTAGGCTCAATGATTTATCAACCATAACTTTTTCTAGAACCTTTCCTTGCTTGATTATATTTTGGGTTTACCAAATCCAAGAATAATTTACAATAGTTCAAATATTGGTGGCAAACCCTCATAACTGACACGGCGTCAGTTACTGGGCATGATTATGGAAAAACAAACGTTAAATAGAGCCCAACGGCGTAAAGTAGAAACACGTCAAAAACTAGTAAATTCAGCAGTGAAATTACTATCATCGCAGAGCCTGTCTGAACTAACAGTCCGTGCCATAACGGAAGAAGCGGATGTTGGGTATGGCACCTTTTATCTTCATTTTTCTGATAGGGATGATATTGTTTGGGAAATCATCAGCTCGATCTTAGATCAAACAAATGAATTGATGAACCAGCAGGTCTCTTCATTACCCTTCCTTCAGAAGGAGTTTGCTCGGCTCCGCATATTTTTTGATTTTGTCAGTAAAAACCAGACCCAGTTCTTAACCGTATTGGGTGAAAATAGCAGCCCAACGTTGGCTTACCGCTATCGAAATGCGATCGCAGAAATGACGCATAGAAATTTCAAAGACAACAATTATCAATCGGATTTAACTGATGTTCCGCTTGAAACCGTCGCCAACTTCTACTCTGGCGCCATGCTACGATTAGCGACTTGGTGGATTGAAAATGAGAATGAATTCACCCCCGAACAGATGGCTCAAATGGTCTATAAAATGGTTTTCCCTAATAGCAAGTTGCCATTTTAAAATGTGCTTAATTAAACAGGATATCGTGACAAATCACGGTGTTCCATCATCTGTTGGACCAGCTTATTCATCATGGTTAATTGCAACGCTTGCCCTTCCGGTCTGTTAAAAAGGTTATTGGTCTCTAAGGGATCAGTGTCTAAATCATACAGTTCCCCCTCTTCCAACCCATGATAAAGCGTAATTCGTGCTGACTCAGTCACCAATGTGCGCAAGCATAAATCTTTACCCGCGCCCACAAAGTCAGCTTGATACTCTTCTTCAATCAAAACAGTGTCACGGACAGACGCCTGATTTTCATCCAACAGCGGTTTAAGGCTATGCCCCTGCATACCAATGTAAGGCTGGCATCCCGCAAAATCAAGAACGGTACGGCCGATATCCAACAAACAGGCCAAGCTCTCTGTTTTCCCTTTTGCAACATTGGGACCGGCAATCACAAGCGGAATGTTGAGCACCCCATGATAATGGGCTGCAAATTTGAGCATTAAGCCGTGATCACCACCTAAATCCCCGTGGTCTGCACAAAAGATGATGATGGTGTTATCAGCGATTCCTAACTCGTCAAGATGGTCCATCAATCGACCAATGCCTTCATCCAGCATGGTGATAGAGCCATATTCAACGGCCGTTGCTTCTCGATATTGCTCCAAACTAGCGCTAAAGGTAAATGGTCCCATCACATTTTTGCCTCGCTCGCTGGCCATTTTGGCAAGGTGAGGCAATCCATCTTCATGTTGATTTTGGAAGGTTTCAGGAATGGGTATTTCATCACGATTGTACATGCTGTAATACGGTTCAGGGATGCCAAAGGGGTGATGGGGATCGGGATAAGAAGCGGTAAGGAAAAACGGCCGTTTTTCTGCCACGGCCTCATCCATAAACGAGATTGATCGTTCAGAAATAAAAGCTGTTGTTGAATATTCGGCTGGCGTATTACTCTTCCACACCTGTCCCCACGGCTCAAATTTTTCAATTGCATTTTCCGACCCACCAAATTGGTTGGGAT
>JANQSK010000437.1 GCA_028284105.1 Anaerolineae bacterium | reverse complement strand
TCAACGCTTACTTTTAGATAATCTTCCTGAACATTTCAAGGTTGACCGAGATAAGCATCCCATTGATAAATTACGGCCGTATATTCTCAACAACATTTTAAGGCAAATTCAAACGAGTAATGGAACCTTACTTTATCCAAATGCCCCTTCTGCCCTAGATCTCACTTGGGAACAAAGCACCAGTCAATCAGCTAAATCAGAGCATTTTACGATTAAAGGGATAGACCAGACGATTAGCGGAGAAGAAATCATCACATCATTAACGCCTATTATCATTGAGCTCCTAAACATTTTGAAACCGCTTTGGCCAAAGTCAGCAGATGATAGCTGGTCAAAAGATCTTGATGAAAACAGCGCGGTTGAATCTTTATATGAGCAATTTAAATCTCGGCAATTTGATGTGCTCATGAGCGACTACAATCATGACAATGATTTTGATCCACACAATCATGAGAGCAAAATTTTTATAGCAAATCGAAACCTCAACAACACCCACAATCGAGATAGCGATGAATATCTTGAGTCTGTTTTATTTAGAGGGTGGTCTGTTGAAGGTCCAGAGGGTGGAAATATTGGAAAAGGATAGTTTATACATTTAACCTTTTTGAAATTTCATCAAACAATGCATGGTTACGAAGAGCAATTGCGATATTTTTTGCTTCGCTGAGGGCTTCTTCCGCTTTGTCAATTTTCCCAATCCCTTCATATAGGTCAGCTAAATGAATCCAAGATTGAGATTCACCTATTTGATTATGGGTTTGCTTAAATAAATCAATACTTTTAAAGCATGTTTCAAAGGCTTCATCAAATTTTTGCAGGAATTCAAAAACAATACTAATTTGATAATGTAACATTCCTTGCCATCTCAAACTTCCAATTTTTATGAACAACTCCAGACTCTTTTCATAGTTTTCAATTGCTAAGGCGTATTCTTGTTGAAACCGATGAACAACCATTTTCAAATATAAAATGGCCGCTCTTTCACCGATATCATCAACGGTTAAGCTTAATTTTTGTGCCTCATCACAATATTCCGAAGCGAGAGCGTATTCTTTTTGATTAAACGCATTTTCAGCTAATAAGCGAAGCGTCATTATTTGCCCAAGTGAATCGTAGATATGCTCTTGAATTTTCAAAGCCTTTTTGGCTTGGAGATTGGACTTCTTTAGATCTGGACCAAATTCCGACCACACTCTAGCTTGACGGTAAATTGAAAGTGCTAAAAATTTATCGTTTTTGAGTGATTTAGACCGCTGTAGACATTCTGTTAAATAATCTAACGCTGCTTCAAACTCGTTTTTTTCTCTTGCAACGCGTCCAAGATGGTAATTGGCTTGAATAAACAGCTCATCATTTTGGATTTTTTCACTAAATTCAAGCACTTTATTCAAATTAAGGGAAGCCTCTTCATGATCATTTTGTTCTAAACAGACTTCCCCCCACTTTAAATATACCTCTGCTAGCGCTGCTGGATTGTTTAATGCGGTTGCGGCTTCTTCTGCTAGTTTCATGGCGTGACGCATTTCATCAAAACGGCCGTGTTGTAACCACGATTCGCTTAATGAATCAGCATAAGAAAGCACCACGAGCCAGCTTCGTTGGCTATGCGCAATTCGCAAACCAGCCATCACATTCCCCCACTCAGGCTGAAGTGCGTGAAAATCATCTTCGTATCGAATGGCTAGCTCTTGATAATACAAAGACATTGCTTCAAATGCTGATTGTGTAAGATGTGCCTTTGAAAGTTTTTCATGGGCAAAATCAGCGAGAAGGGTATGTTGTCTGTAATGGTTTTCTGCTTCCTCGTTCAACAATGAAAGCGCAACAAGTTCAAAAAGAATATCCTCGGTTTCATATTCGTTTTGTTTGATGATGCTAGCAACGGCCGTTCCCGTAAACGGCCGTCCTTCAAATACCGCAAGATAGCGAAAAAGTTGTTTTTGTGCTTCACCTAAAACTTGCCAACTCACTTCAAACGAGGTTCTTACTGCCCGATCGTTAATCTCTAAACCCAATCTGTTTTCAATTTCCTGAAGACGGAATGCCATATCAGCCAGCTTCCGCCGCCGTCTTGTTCTGAGTAGCTGACCAATGATTTCAACAGCTAGAGGTAGATTTTGAAGCGAATTACAAATCTGCTCCGCTTGAGATCGCTCATTTTCTACACGCTCTTCGCCAAGCAGCTTCTTGAGTAGGCTTAAACCATCACCTAAAGCCAATTCATCAAGCTGAACTTCTTTAGCCCCAATGGCTGTTGCGATATCCAAATTACGTGTTGTTAGGATAACGGCACACTGCTGACCATTAGGAAGTAACGGCCGTATTCGAGAAACACTATTGACATCATCAAGGATAATGAGCACTTTTTTGTCAGCGAAAACACCACGAACGGCCGCTGCACGATTATTTAAATCGGAGAGCCCACTAAAATCATACCCATACGCTTGTCCCCAACTCTCCAGAACATCTCTAGGCTCAGTGGATAAACAGTTTGCCCACAATACGCCATCTGTAAATTCTTCTCGCAATTGATGTGCAATTTGAGTGGCTAAGGCAGATTTGCCGATACCCCCCATTCCAACCAATGCAACCAAACTTAAACCATTTGCAGACATCAGCTGGTGCTCAATATTCTTTATAAGCGCTTTTCTTCCCACAAAATGGGGGGTCTGTGCAGGGGGTTGAAATGGTGCAGAGATTTCCTTTTCAATCGTAGAGGTATTCTGCATTATTTTAGGGAGTTGAATTGGGCTAATCTCTCCAGATTCAATTTCATCATATACAGCATCTGTTTCAGGAGAAGGTGTTACGCCCAGCTCAGCCATCAAGAGTTGCGTACAGGTGTCATATTGAGCTAAGGCCGCAGCCCGCTGTCCATCCATTGCAAGGAGACGCATCAATTGGCGGTGAGCAGATTCAAGCCAAGGTTCATGCAAGAGTAGTTTTCGAACGGCCGTTATGCCCTGTTTAATCTGATTTTGTTCTGTGTATTGGGTCGCCAATTGATGCAGAGTATCAATTAGAAGCTGTCTGACCTGCTCACGCTGTATGATTGCCCACTCATCGAATAAAAAAGCACCGGGAACTGAAAAGTCCGAAAGAAAATCACCTTGATATAGTGAAACGGCCGTTTCTAATTGGTCAGCTTCCCCCTCAGATTGACGCACCAATTCTTGAAAACGCAAACCATCAATTTGAATGGTCGCCGTCTGATTTAAGCCAACAGCACGTCGTTCAATTTGCAGAAAATCACCGACAAGGGGCTTCATCCGATTTAGTTCGACCCGGAGGTTCCGCCTTGCTTTTTCCTCATCAATATCGCTCCACAAGAGTCCGGCTAGCAGTTCACGCGACTGCATTTGCTCAGTCATACCTAAATACGACAGCAAAGCCACTGCTTTTAGGGATAAGGGAGGGCTAGGAGGGAGACCATTGATTTGGATAAACGGCCGTCCTAAAAGAGAAAGCTGGAGCGTTTTCAAATTCTTCAATTAATCCTCAAACAGTCCCAACTCTCACTGGAATTTCCCTGCAACGATAGTTCAACGATAGTTCAACCTCTGCTGGATATGCTTTAAACATCTAATCAAACGGACAGCACGAAGGCCTTCAAAGTCCGCAAACAAATTTATCAAATTCATCATCAGAATCACAAAAGAAGAAGAAGAAGTTTCCCTCGTATGGGGTGTGGTTCTAAAAAGGGACAAGAAAATGACTCGTTTGCAAAAAATCAAATTGATCGGCCTCGCTATTTTCATTCAAGCTTTTGTTTATACTACCCCAATCTTTAGCTTGATGTGCCAAAGCGGACAAAATGGTCACTGCGGTGTCTAGAGCTATTAAATAATTTTTATCGATTAGGCAGTTCAACTTCAAAATGCCCCGTTCAAATGGTAGAACGGGGCATTTTTTATTCCTTTGGTAACTCCAAAATCTGTAATTTTATTTTACGAATTTCTTCTTCTAACTCTTTGATCCAAAATGCATTATTTAATTTTTCATACAATCGATGGGCAATTTCAAAGTAAGGTAAAGCATTAAAAAGATCATTTTCGAGCAACGAGACCTTGCCCAGATTATAATAGGCCAAGGCTTCATTTGCTTTAATGCCACTCTTTCGGGCAATCGATAGAGATTTTTGCAGATAGTTCTTAGATAATTGATAATCTTTTTTCTCTGTTGCAACATTGCTGAGGCTATTAAACAGCATCCCTTTCCCTTGAACATCGTCCGTTAAGATTGCGATATCCAGCGCTTTTTCATACAGCTTCTGGGCTTTTTCAAGTTCTTTTAGATTAAAGGCAATTACACCAAGGGAATTATTCGTGTAGGCTTCTAACCGACGGTTTTTTGTTCTAATCCAAATTCGAAGCGCTTTTTCAAAGTAGGATTCTGCAGCAGTGTACTCTTGTTGAATATCATTGATGATGCCTAAATTAAAAAGTGCAAAACCTTCCAATTCAAAATCATCTAAATCGACCGCTGTTTTCAAAGCAAATTCCAGTTCAGAGACCGCCTCTGAATAGTTGCTCAGTCGCCAAAGAAGTTCACCTCTAAATAACCTTAATCGTCCTTCTATTGATGCTTCAGACGATTGGGGTGCATGTTCTAGTCCAATCTCAATTGCATTCTTAGCTTCTTCATATTCCCCTAACCGTATTAAAGAACGGCTTTTTTCAGCAATTAAACGAGCTAATAATGTATGCGCTTCGTTCTTCAAATCTTTGGATGATTGAAATATTTCAATCGCACCCTCAAATAGATTGACCTGTTCTAGATATCTCCCACGGAGTTGGAAAAATGTAGACAAGGGATAAACAGCCGGGACGAGATAATCGATTTGTTTCAAAGAAACGGCCGTTTGCCACCCTTTTCGAATATTCTCAAAATCGATTGTTATTTCAGAAGCAGGAAGCTGGGGATTCTCACCTACTAACGCATCGTCTCGTTCAGCCAAAAATTGAAGGAAAGTATAGCTATGTTTCTGGTTCGTTTCATCAACTCCAGAGCCTAAATTCTCAAGCGCAAATTGACGTAAGAGCTCATGAAGCGCATAGCGCGTTTGCCCATCATTCAAAAACTGAACTTTTACCAATGATTTTTCAGCCAACAAATCCAATTCGTCTGGCAAAACACCCGTTACTTTTTTAGCTGATTCATAGAAAAAGCCCCCCCGAAACACAGCCAGTTGAGCCAATATATGTTGCTCTTGTTCAGATAGCATTTTCCATGAATCAATAAAGACCCCTCTCATCGAACGATGTCTTTGTGGCAAATCTCGTTGCCGAGAAACAAGTGTATCAATGGAACTTTTTATATCAGCATATAGGGCTGGCAATGAGCGTTTTCTTAAAGATGCTGCTGCCAATTCAATGGCCAATGGATTTCCATCAACTAATTGAATAATTTGAATAATATCTGGAAGTGAATCCTCATTGAGTTTAAAAGAGCGTGCAACGCGCTGTGCCCGATCCGCAAAGAGTTGAACTGAAGGAGTCTCTAAATAATCCGTCATATGGCCTGATTCTGGAGACGTTAGCCCGTGAACCGGATAGACAAATTCTGAAACATAATTGAGTGGTTCACGGGATGTCACCAAAATTGAAACTCGAGGAGCATAATTGAGAATTTCTCCAACGATTTCAGCTCCCGCAAGAACGTGCTCATAATTATCAAAAATAAGCAGCAACCCTTTTTGCCGTAAATAGGTAAGAAGTTGCTGTTTGGGTGATATTTGCCCAGCTAAACTGAGACCCAGGCTTTGGGAAACGGCCGTTATGATTTCACCCTCTAGCTGCTCATCTTGATCGACATCCGGTGAACGCATCTCTAGGGCATCGAGCTGAACTAACCAAACCCCGTCTCGAAATGCCTCGACCAAATCGTGACCCACTTTTAGAGAAAGGCTAGTTTTGCCAACACCGCCTTCGCCAAGCAATGTCACAAAACGATAATTCGGATCCAGCAAAAAGGTTTTAAGTTCTTCTTGTTCTTTGAGTCGACCAAAGTACGGCGCAGAACGGGAAGGCAAGTTGTGCCTTGGAGCGTCTTGGAGGGGAGAAACGGCCGTTTGGCTCCATCCATCCACCTCAGCTTCTTTTATTTGCTCAAAAACAGCCACCGTGTCAGAACTAGGTTCTACACCAAGTTCATCCCACAAAACCTGTTGGCATTTTTCAAATTGGGCTAAAGCGGCACTTCTTTGCCCGCTTTTTGCTAAAGCAAGCATTAAATGACGGTATGCATTTTCATGCCAAGGCTCCAATTCAAGTTGGCGTTGGCTATATTGACGCACCTTTGTAAACTCATCATGCTGCGAATAGTAGGCAAGCAATAAATCTAGTCCACTCTGTACCTGCTGATGGATCTGCTCCCGTTTTAAAAGAAGCCATTCATCAAATAGTTCAGCGTCTTCAAGATTAAACCCCGGCAATAGTTCCCCATTGTAGAGAGAAACGGCCGTTTCAATTCTTGACAAACATTCATCACAAAAAGCGATATGATCATGGGTGTGGGCTTCACAAGCATCAAACAGCTTCTGCATTTCTACCACATCAGCCCAAACTAGATTTGAATGCCCGTCATAAAGGGCGTGAACGCTCCGATTACTAAAATCAAATAACTGTTCGTAGTAAGTCGCATCCCCCTGCTCAAAGGCCGATTTTAGGCGATAAAGTGTGCCACGTAGGTTTTTTAATGCTTTGCTGCTAGAAGCATCTGTCCACAACAAGGCGGCAAGCGAATCTCTTCGATGAGCGCGCTGATGCTCGATCATCAAATAAGCGAGCAATGCTCGAACTTTATCACTTCTAAATCGCGTTAGCGGCTGTTCTTTAATTTCAGCTTGGAATGTCCCAAGCAAGGTCACTTTGAGCAAACCTTGTTCCCTTGTAAAACGCCATGATTTCCACCCTGCCCTGACTCTAATCTTAATGACAAAATGATATTGAGGCAAAGCGTAATCACAAGCTGAACGAACTCCCCAAGAGACATCTACACCACAATTTCAATCCATGATAAACTTACTGTACCAACCAGACGGTAAACTAAAAGAGACAAATACATCATGAGCCAACAAAAACAATATGACACCATTATCATAGGAGGAGGATCTGCTGGATGCGTCCTCGCCAATCGATTGTCTGAAGAGCCCAATCACAGCGTTTTAGTGCTTGAAGCGGGCCGCAAAGATCATATGTGGGATCTGTTTATTCATATGCCAGCAGCGTTAACAATCCCGATTGGCAATCCTCTCTATGATTGGATGTATGAGTCTGAACCTGAGCCTTACATGCATAATCGACGAGTCTACCATGGCAGAGGAAAGATCCTTGGGGGCTCAAGCAGTATTAATGGCATGATTTTCCAACGAGGTAATCCAATGGACTTTGAACGCTGGGGTGCCGATAAAGGGATGGACAGTTGGAATTATGCACACTGTTTGCCTTACTTTAAGAAAATGGAAAATTGCCTCGCTGGGGGAGACGATTATCGAGGAAATGATGGCCCGCTTGTTTTAGAGAGAGGGCCAGCCACAAATCCACTATTTTCAGCTTTCTTTGAAGCCGTCCAACAAGCAGGCCATCCACTCACTTCTGATGTGAATGGTTATAAGCAAGAGGGATTTGCTAAATTTGACCGAAATATCCATAAAGGGAAACGATTAAGTGCTGCACGAGCGTACTTGCACCCTGTTATGCATCGCCCTAATCTCACCGTAAAAACAAAGGCGTTTGTTTCTAAAATAATCATTGAAAATCAACGGGCTGTTGGTGTTGAAGTTGCGTTTGGGCGTGGTCGAAGCGAAAAAATATATGGAGGGAAAATCGTTTCCTGCGGGGGTGCAATCAATTCACCCCAACTCCTACTCCTTTCAGGTGTTGGCAATGCAACCGAGCTCTCAGCATTAGGAATTGATGTAAAGCATGATTTACCTGGCGTTGGTGAAAATTTGCAAGATCATTTAGAGGTATATGTCCAGCATGCCTGTACCCAACCCGTTTCGGTCTGGCCAGCCATGCAGTGGTACAACCAGCCTTTTGTAGGTTTACAGTGGCTGCTGTTCAAATCAGGGCCGGTTGCTAGTAATCATTTTGAAGCTGGAGGCTTTCTCCGAAGTAATGCAGATGTGGCCTATCCTAATTTGATGTTCCACTTTCTCCCAGTCGCTGTACGGTATGATGGGACATCCCCAAGTGGCGGACATGGTTATCAGGTTCATATTGGCCCGATGTATTCAAACTCTAGAGGGTCAGTCAAGCTCAAAACGGCCGTTCCTTCAGATAAGCCAGCACTCCGCTTTAACTACCTCTCTACGCCGGAAGATCGGCGCGAATGGATTGAAGCCATACACTGTGCCCGTGATATTCTCAATCAGCCAGCATTTGATGAATTTAGCGGTGGTGAACTTTCTCCAGGACCCGATATCCAGTCAGATATGGATATTTTGAAATGGGTAGGATATGAAGGGGAAACAGCTTACCATCCATCGTGCACGTGCAAGATGGGTGTTGATGAAACGGCCGTTGTTGATCCAAACAGCATGCAAGTTCACGGTATTGATGATCTTTATGTCGTAGATGCCTCAGTGATGCCCTACGTCACCAATGGGAATATCTATGCACCAACCATCATGCTCGCAGAAAAAGCCGCCGATCTAATCAAAGGAGATACCCCCTTAGCTGCTGAGGATACCTCCTATTACAAACATCAAAGATAACTATTGCTTCTATTGAATCAAGAATTCCCAACCATCCACTGTTTCAAAAGGCATCATGGTTGTCCCAGATGGATCAACATACCATCGTTGTCCTTCATAAGTAATCAAGAGCATAACGTAGTCTGGTGAATGCTTGAGATTAAATGATTTTGAATCAACATACACCATTGAGATTTGCCATTCTACATCTGCCGCTTTTAGCATCGACGCCAACAAAATAGCTTTGTCCTCATTTCCTCCCCCGCTTGTCAAAGTATCAATTGGGTATTGGGGTGTATCGCTCATTGAGTGCGAAGTTGACGTAACTTGTGAAACAATTGTCCATGATTCAACCATTAATTGAAATGGATCGACATTTTCTTGATGGAGATCAGCCATTAACTCTTTGAAGTTATTCGGCTTCACAAAATTTCGAAAATCTAAAACGTGCCCCGTCATATTTCCAGCACGGACAGACAAATACCGATGATAACGAGAAGCATTCATTGTCATTTCAGTGGTTTGTACTAATGCTTGATAAGGAATGTCAAAAGTTAACAATTGTCCATTTTTATTTTTAAAATGGTAAACAAGATTGTCACCTAAGATTGAAATTTGAGGAATTAAATTTTGCTGAGCAATCACAGCATTAAGTCTTTCAATCTCTGACTGCAAACCCGCATTCGTTGAAGCCAATCCCGCAATGATTTGGTTGCTCTCTGACAATTGTGCTTCTAAAGAGCTATTTTCGCTCTCCAATGCCTGTCGAGCCGTTTCTCCCACCTGCACAAATTGTTCCAAACCGGCGACAACTTGCTCTAAACCAGCAATTTCCCTTTCAGCGTCCGCAAGGTCTAAATCGGGTGTTGACCCTTTAACGGCCGTAATCGGCATAGAAGTCATGATTGGTGTCGGTTCAGGCAAAGCAAGGGCTGACTGATTACTATTCAAAAACCAAAACGAAAAAGCAAAGGTGGTCAAAAACAGAAGAATCAACGCTGAAATTGGCATTCCCTTCACGAGCCACTGATTGTTATTTTCTGCTAATTGGGAGGCAGGAAAATAAATTGTGCTGTATTGTTGCAATCCCTGAGCAGCTTCTCGGCTCATTGGCAAAGTCTTTTGCCATTTTTGATAAACTAAATATTTTTCACGGGGAGTAGGATAGGTCTCAACGAGCCATTTCCATGCTAACTCATTAGATTTTTCTTCTCTTAAAATGGCGGCCAATAAATAACGAGCTTTATGCAAATCACCAGATTTAACTAAGCGAATAGCACGGCGCAAAAGTGGAACATTCTTTGACATGACGATACTCCTTGTCACGGTCATCAAGTTATTCATGTTGTATGCTATATTGTCGATGAATGACGCTGGCAGAAGTAAATACACAACCCCTCAAAGTTATTTATTTACTTACCCATTTATTGAATAATTTTGCCTACCAAATTATTCAAACCCTCTATAACTATGATAAAGAATACCATGAATTAACGAAGTTTGTCTGACAAAAAACTGACAACTTAAAAACGGCCGTTTAATAATTCTGCCAAAATTAGTCACACTCGTGTAAAATTGTGCCATGAGCAGTGGTAAAGAGCTTCAAAAACGAAACGACAATATATCAATTCATCTTTTAGAAGAATCCGATTACAACGACCGTTTTTCAGATTTAAACGCCAACATTGTGATAATTGTTTTGAGTATTGTTGCGTTTATTCCTGCCTTTTTAGATTCAGATTTTTATGATCCAATTGGACGGTTTATTTTTAGTATTGTCTTAGGGTGTAGCTATGGGCTCATGGCTACCTATGGCACAATGTGGCATGAAAGGCAATCAACGTGGTGGTCTGGAACGATCTATTTTGTCATTCAAATTGCTACCGTCATGACGCTGACTTTTATGAACGGGAATGTCAATGACAACTTTTGGATGTTATTACTGCCCCTTTCTGGCCAAGCCTTTTCGGTAGGAATGTGGAGAGGTTCAATCTCAGTTTCTGTCATCATGCTATTGATTTATAGCGGTATATTGACATTCATGAATTTGGACAATCTCACCCCACAATTTTGGCGCTCAATCATGAGTGCAGTGCTTGGTATTAGTTCTGCGATGCTATTCGTCATGTTTTTCACCTATATCGCTGTACGAGAAGGACAAACGCGCAGAGAAATGTCCATATTGGCTTCTGACTTAAAAAATGCAAACCATCGCTTAGCGGAATATGCAGCCCAAGTGGAAGAATTGGCTACGACCCGTGAAAGAAACCGGCTGGCTCGTGAAATCCATGACAATCTTGGCCATTACCTCACAGTCGTTAATGTTCAAATCGAAGCGGCTCGAACAATGTTAGAAAAAGACCCTTCCAAATCTGAAGACGCGTTATCAAAAGCCCAACGGTTAACCCAAGAAGGTCTTCAGTCAGTCCGACAATCTGTCAGTGCCTTACGTGAATCCCCATTGGGAGAACGGCCGTTATCTGTTGCCATCTCCGATTTGATGGAAGAAACCCGTACAACAGGTATTCAAGTCTCTTTAACCATCAATGGCTTAGAGCAACCATTATCACCTAAGATTGCCCTCACGCTGTATCGTGTCGTTCAGGAAGGGCTAACCAATGTGAGAAAGCACGCTCAAGCAACGGCCGTTGCCATCCAGCTAGATTACACACAACCTAAAAACGTCTCTCTTTCCATCACTGATGATGGTATTGGGTCAGAAGATCCGACAGGAGGCTTTGGATTGCTTGGTTTGAGAGAACGCATTCAACTTTTAGAAGGGAGCATCCAATTCCAAACTGAATCTAAAAATGGGTTCTCCATACTAGTGACTCTCCCACTTGACCATGAGGAAGCAGTATGAGCATAAAACTTTTATTAGTCGATGATCAATCTCTTTTTCGTGAGGGGCTACGCACGATTCTATCGATTCAAGATCACATTGAAGTGATCGGTGAAGCAGAAAATGGAGAGCAAGCTATTGATTTGGTGAAGTCACTTCAACCCGATGTCGTCTTAATGGATGTTCGCATGCCTGTTTTAGACGGTGTTGCTGCTACTAAATTGCTTCAAGAAAATTTCGCTTCAATTCGCGTCATATTGTTAACGACCTTTGATGATGATGAGTATGTTTTTGAGGGACTTCGGGCCGGTGCAGCAGGTTATCTTTTAAAAGATGTCCCGTCTAAGAAATTAATTGAAGCGATCGAAACGGCGGCCCGTGGAGAAACCTTTTTGCAACCTTCGGTCGCTGCAAAGCTGGTGGCTGAATTCAGCCGTATGTCACCAAATAATTCCGCAAAAGAACC
>JANQSK010000704.1 GCA_028284105.1 Anaerolineae bacterium | reverse complement strand
GCTCCCCGGTTTGACTTTGGCTTTGTTGAGCGCGGCCCCTACCCCAGTTGTGACACCACACCCCACCAATGAAGCGACATCAAACGGCACTTCTTTTCGAATTTTGACGCAAAAATCTTCATGAACGACAGAATGAGTGGCCCAAGTCGCGATAGCGCTCAGGTGACGAACTGACTGGCCGTGTTTATTTGACATCCTGACGGTGCCATCCATCATCGTGCCAGCCCACACTGGGGGATGATACGCAGTACAAAGATTGGTTTGGCTATTTTGACAATAAAAGCATGTACCGCAGTGGGGCAGCCAATTGAGAATGACGTGGTCTCCAGGAGATACGGCCGTTACGCCTTCACCAATCGCAACGACTTCACCGGCTCCCTCGTGCCCTAACACACAGGGCAACACCTGCTTCGCATGACCCGTGATGACGTGATAATCACTATGACACACACCGGCGGCACCCATTTTGACCAGTACCTCTCCGGCTTGCGGAGCTGCAAGATGCAGCGTCTCAACCACCAGCTTTTCACCGACGCCATATAAAGTCGCAGCGCGAATCTCCATTGTCATCTCACCTCAGATTGCTCGGTTTACCTTCTCTTTCTTGGCTTATTTTAACGTGAACCTTGTTAAAAATGTGGAGAATATATCGATTTTTGTGCAGAAAAATTTGATAAGGGAACTTAAACGACCATTCGTCTTTAAGAACTATCTTTGATTGGAAGCAACAATCAAGCTAAATTGTTTTTCAAAATCGCCATTTACCAATAAAATTTAGGCGAATAGATAAATATTCCCTCAAATTTACATCCCATATTCCTGAAAGCAGAACGTCAAGCCCTTCGGCATTGCTCAGGACAGGCTGTGCTGAAAGCTGACAGCTAGAACCATAGGAGATACAAATGAAAGCAGAATCGGTCCTCAAAAAGTTCGATCTCAAAGAGAAAAACTCAGGTGTTTGCATTGGTCCAGACCAATGGCTTGAAACATCAGGTGACTTTATTACGTCTTACAATCCCACAACTGGGGAAGCGCTAGGTCAAGTTCAGGCGGCTGATGCCAATGCGTATAACTTAGCTGTTGAATCAGCCCAAAACGCTTTTGTCGATTGGCGTATGGTGCCAGCCCCAAAACGTGGCGAAATCGTCCGTGATTTAGGCAATATTTTGCGCGAATACAAAGAGCCACTTGGCGATCTCGTTACGCTTGAGATGGGCAAGATTCGTGTTGAGGGAGCCGGCGAAGTCCAAGAGATGATTGACATTATGGATTTTGCGGTTGGCCTCTCTCGCCAGCTTTATGGGTTAACAATGGGCTCTGAAAGACCCAATCATCGCATGTATGAACAGTGGCATCCACTAGGTCCAATTGGCATTATTACAGCATTTAACTTCCCAGTAGCTGTCTACTCTTGGAACTCAGCCATTGCAGCCGTGTGTGGAGACACCATGATTTGGAAGCCAAGCGAGCTTGTTCCTCTTGTCTCGGTTGCGACTCAAAAATTGGTCAACAAAGTGATGGCCGATCACGGCTTGAGCGGGGTCTTCAATTTAACCATCGGTGGTGGTGATATCGGTCAAATGATGTCTGAAGACCAACGGTTACCGATGGTTTCGTTTACCGGCTCCATTCCGACTGGACGCAAGGTTGCAGCCACAGTCGCCCAACGATTAGGTCGTTCCATCTTGGAGTTGGGTGGCAACAACGCCATCATCGTCACCGAATCAGCGGACCTAGAAATGGCAACGCGAGGTATTGTGTTTGGTGCTGTTGGGACAGCAGGCCAACGCTGTACCACAACTCGCCGCATCATTGCCCACGAATCATTGGTTGACACGCTAACCGACAAACTGGTCAAAGCGTATGAAACCGTTCCGATGGGAGATCCTTTGGATGATGGCACACTGCTTGGCCCACTCGTTACTGAACGCTCTGTCAAAGCGATGTTACGGGCAGTAGATACGGCCGTTGATCAAGGAGGCACCATATTAACAGGTGGCAAAACGCGCCCAGACGTTGGGCCCCAATTTGTTGAGCCAACCATCATCAAAATGCCCAATCAAACGCCAATCGTTGAGGAAGAAACCTTCGCACCTATTCTCTACATCATGCCTTATAAAACGATGGAAGAAGCGATCATGATCCAAAATGGTGTTACCCAAGGGTTATCAAGTGCTATTTTCACAGATAGCGTTCGCACAGCCGAGAAATTCCTATCACATGCTGGCTCTGATTGCGGTATTGCCAATGTGAATATTGGGACCAGCGGTGCTGAAATTGGTGGCGCTTTCGGTGGTGAAAAAGACACCGGCGGTGGTCGTGAATCAGGGTCAGATGCGTGGAAAGGGTATATGCGTCGTCAAACCAATACGATCAACTGGGGAAGTGAACTCCCATTAGCCCAAGGTATCGAATTCGGATAAACCTTCTTAAATGATGATTTGGGCAGGCTGATTTAGCCTGCCCAACATTCCCTCCCCTTTTTCTACTTCAAAACATCCTCATTCCAACTCATCCAGCTGTGATATTTACATTAATGTTTTTGCATTCCAAAATGCGTGTGAGAAAATTTATTAATGCTGTCTCAAAGTAGCAACGCCCCACAATCTGAAATTCAATTACGCCTGCGACTGCCTATTTTTTGGTTGCTGGTTTGTCTTATTGCGGCCTTCATTCTGCCTGACCGCGTTTGGAACACGCTGCTCATTGGCATTGGGGGGCTATTCTTAACTTCTTATCTATGGGCGAGATTTTTAGAATCGGGACTCACCGGCTCTCGTCACGTTCAGTTTGGTTGGGTTGCTGTCGGTGACATCCTTGAGGAACAGTTTGTTTTAATTAATGATTCCCCATTTCCAGCCATCTGGGTTGAAGTGCTTGATCAGGCTAATGTGCCAGGATATCGACCAGCAACCGTACGGAGTGTGCCTGCTCGTGGTGTGATTCGCTGGCGGGAAACGGCCGTTTGTCAGCAACGAGGCCAAT
>JANQSK010000681.1 GCA_028284105.1 Anaerolineae bacterium | reverse complement strand
TTTCAAACCGTTTCGCACCCTGTTTGCCAATCGACCCGAAAAACGAGACCAGCTTCGCAAAATGGAAGATGATTATCCCAACCCGTCTCATCCTGTTGTGCGTCGGCATCCTGTATCAGGCCGACCGATTTTGAACGTGAATCCCCAATTTACGACCCGCATTAATGATGTTCCAGCTGATGAAAGTGAGATGCTGCTGGACTTTTTGTATCAGCAAGCGAAGAAGCCAGAGTATCAGTTAAGAGTGCGGTGGCAGCCTCATATGATGGTGATGTGGGACAATCGCTCAACACAGCATTATGCATCGCACGATTATTACCCTCAGCGCCGCCGCATGTTGAGAATTACGGTGGAAGGGGAAGCTCCGTTTGGTATTACAGATACGATGTCAACATTTGAGCCCATCGCAACCATTGAAGAACGGCGCAAAGGTCTAAAGTCTGAAGTGGGAGAGATGGTGACCCGCGAAAGCGAACGATGATAATTGCTCACTCAAAGGTAAGGTGTGGGAGTCGATATGAAGAAAGCCATTGTTTTTGTCATGTTTTTGCTGTTGGGGTGCAGTGCGACCATCGAGACTGCTACACCAACACCACCCCCTTTTGATTTGGCTGATGGCTTCACGTCCGTTTTGCTCCCGCATGAATTTCGTGGCCCCACCCAATTTTTTGTCGACAATGACACCCTGTGGATTGCTCAGCTGAACGGCGGGGAAGGGGCAGCTGAGGGACAGGTGTTACAAATCGATCTTGCCTCGGGGGAAGAAACGGCCGTTCTTGAAAACATTGATAAGCCAACCGGCATTGCACTGCTTGATGATGCAATTTGGGTGGCCACGCGAGATGAACTGCTGAGGGCACCGCTTAATGATTTGGAAGCGGTTGAGATTGTTTTGACCGGCTTGCCGAATAACGGCCGTTCCAATGGCACACTGACCGTCACACCAAGCGGTACACTGCTATATGAAGTTAGCGGCCGACGGAGTGATCCTGAGTCTGGCCGCCTGTATGAATATGACCCAGCAACTGGGGAGAGTCGCATTTTGGCTACCGGACTCAAAAATGCATATGCGCACACTTTTGATGCAAACGGCCGTTTGTGGATGACTGAAATCGCTGATGGCTCACTTGAAGGGGTGACCTACCCGGGAGAAATTAATTTACTGGTCGAGGGGGCTGATTTTGGTTGGCCGACTTGCTACGGTCAGGAGCTGACTGGGACCGATTGTGATGGCACTCGCGCAGCTGTAAAGGTGCTGCCTGAAAATAGCACACCAACCGGCATTGCCATCTCCCCTTTTACGGCGGACACACTTTTTGTGACGCTTTGGCTTACGGGTGAGGTGATCGAAGTGCCGCTTTCGTTTGTGGGCGATAATGCGAGAGGGGGCGAACGGCCGTTTATCCAGAATATGGAAAATCCTCAGCATCTTTTTACCCATCCTGACGGCTCGCTGTGGGTGAGTGAGTTTGCTACGGGCAAAATTTGGATAATTCGTCAGCAATTGCCTTAGTCAAAACGATTTCCACCAGAGGGCTTACCTCGATTAAGGCGTCAAGTTTGATGTCATTGAGAAGTGGGTTTTGAGCGTTAGGGATAGGTAACGGCCGTTTCCTTAGTAATTTGGAAGAAACGGCCGTTGTTTCATTTTTAATAGGGAGGGGGTAAGTTAGAAAACCCCGTTTGAATTGCGAATTGCCCCACCGGTTATGAGAGTATTAAATCGCATCAAGCCATCAATCGGTTGGATTGAATCCCAGTGCTCAACAATTTGACCATTCTTCACCCTCCACGTATCTGTGATATTAAATCCTTTTTTATCGTTCCCTCGGTGCTTCTTGTTGACTGTCGCATGTGAGTGGAACATCACATAGTCACCGTCAGCCAAAATATTCTTGACGTCATAGGTGAAATCAGGGAATCTTTTCGACAGTTGCTTGACGGTTTCGACAACGCCATCAATTCCATCAGGCATATTTCGGTTGTGTTGAACATAGCTGCCGTTCCGATACGTTTTAGTCACATAATCAAAATCATGGTTATTCATGATATTTTGTACAAAATCTGTGATCAATGTGGCATTTTCTAATTCTTGTTCAGACCAGTTATCTTTTTTCAATGAGTCAAAATCAATCTTGATGATTTCCATTTTTAAATTCCTTTTATCTTTGATAGGGTTTAAGCGCTCCTTGTGATTGAGCGTTCAGTCAAGTCGGGTGAAAATTTTTTGACATACTTATATTTTTACGGATCTAAATACTCGGTTTATTTTAATCATAAACAATAATCCTTTGGTTCAAATATATGATTGAGCGTTCAGTCAAATTTAGCCCAAAAAAATTTAGCTTGTGATGCCCGTCCAATAAATTTCAAAAGAACGGGCGATATGTTTCGTCAATGCCATATCGGTTAATTCAAATGTGATGGCATAATCAATCGCTGCATCCCGATGGGCGAAAGCCACTCGAGCGACAAACTCTACTGTCACATCCCGATACAACCCCGACTCAATCGCTTCAGGGATGACGTTTTTGGCGAATGACCATTGATCCCAGGAGCGATCTTTGGCATCTCGGCTCACTAAATCAGATAGTTTGAGCTGCTGAAGGAGTCGATAGCGTACAGGAAACCGAACGCCCCAGTCTATTTCACGAAACCAAATGTGCTCAACGCGCTCTCTAACCGTCCCATCTTCTGGATAGCCCGCTTCAATGTGGGCTGTTTGTTCTTGCCGTAACTGCAAGAAAACCTCATCAATCAAACCGTTTTTAGATTCAAAATAGTTAAACAATGTCCCAGTAGAAATACCGGCATGTTTGACGATTTTGGAGGTTGGGGTGTTCCAGAAGCCTGATTGAGCAAATAGGTCAATCGACGCTTCAATAATTTGGGTTCGAGTATTACTCATGGGCATAGAATAACAAAGACTGAGCGTTCAGTCAAGTTATTTCAGAAAACAAGCAATTTGGAGTTAGATTAGCGATTATTGATATGTGAAAGGACTTCTTCACATGTCTCTTGAGGCGTTTTGCCTTCAGTATAAAAAATATGTGTAGCAAGCTGATAATTTGACGGGTGTGACACAAAATGAACGTTACTCTCGAGGAGATCTGGTTCCGCTTTTCCTAATTCTTTTTCTAGCAACAGAGATAAACGGCCGTTTAATATTTCAATCGACTGATTTAAATCAGTGGTGGGTAAGAACAATAAAACATGCTCTAATGCGCTTAGCGCGTTTTGAACACGCCCAAAATAATCTTTGTTTTCGAAAACAGAGTGGCCAGCGCCGAAGTCGATGACGCAGTTGGTATGATCAGCCAATACCCGCTCAACGGCATGTACCTCGTAAGGTTTCCAATATGCCAGCAGTCCCTTGAGCCCTTTTTCTTCAGCAGCCTTGGATGCTGCCTCTTTGTCATAGCCTATTTCACTGTAGTAATCCCAGCGCAGTTCATCTAGTTCAAAACGTGGCAACTGGAGATGTTCTGCAAGCAAGCTTGCGATTGTGCTTTTTCCAGCGCACATTGGTCCAATTAAAACAATGGTCTTTGTCATGTGCCTATTGTACCTGTTCTATTCTTAGAATGATCTGTTTAGGCGAAGAGGGATTTTTGAGAAGGATGGACTGTTTTAGACGGCCGTTTCCCATCCACCATCAAATCTTAACTAAAAAGAGCCTGTCAAAGTTCAGAACATACACTTCGACAGGCTCAGTGACCGCCAGATTAAAACAGCGGATTATTAGTTATCTATGCGTCCAATTGGTAGATAGGAGAAATACCCAGTCGTCACGCTAACAGCGTCGCTGTTGTTTGATGCGTTGGCGTCAGTGGGGGTAGCGCTGTTG
>JANQSK010000659.1 GCA_028284105.1 Anaerolineae bacterium | reverse complement strand
TTCGCCTATTCCTTAGCAATGCACGACGTGTCAATCTCAAATTCAAAGTAGATTCATTTATTAAAGAGAAGATTATTCAAATTTGCCAATATGTGGAAGGTCTTCCGCTTGGCATTGAATTGGCGGCGTGTTCAATAAAGACGTTATCTCTTGACGAGATGATTAAGTATTTTGAGACAAACAAAGATTTTCTAGAACATTCCATTGCAGGTGTTTCCAATAGACACAAAGGGCTGCGGATCGTTTTTCAGCAATCATGGGAACGACTTACCTACGAAGAACAGTTCGTAATGAAAAAGCTGTCTGTTTTTAGAGGGGATTTCTCAATGGATATGGCTATTAGGATTATTGGAGCCGATTTAAAAACAATTGTTTCACTTTCAAACAAATCATTATTGTTGAATCGTGATAACAAGAAATTAGGCTTGCATGCTGCTGTCCAACAATACGCATTTGAATTTCTAGAGAAAGATGAACAATTAAAACTTGAAACAAAAGATAAACATTCCAAAGGGTTTCTTCAATATATAAAGGAAGTTGACGAGCAAATTTGGGAAGGCCCCAATCAACAAAAATTGCATTTTGAAGTATTAGAATATAACAGCGACATTCGAGAAGCATGGCGATGGGCCGTTGACCGTGAGGACATCCATTCAATAGAAAATGCGATAAAGCCTATTTACTATGTCTATTATCTTCAACTTTGGCTAAAGGAGACCTTGAGTTTGGTAATCCTAGCAGAAAAAATGGTTAGGGAAATTTCGAGTTTCTCAGAAACAGTTCAAACTAGAAGATTGCTTGGAAAAATACTAGTTTACAAAGGTACCTGTCTCTTATTCCAATCGTTTAAAGAATGTGAAAAAACGCTATTAAGTGGATTAGAAATACTTCAATCAACAAACACAAAGAATGAACAAGCAATTGCTCTCACCTGGATGGGTAACAATCTTGCATTTAATGTCGAGGAATATCTTCAATCTCAAAACTTTTCCACTAAGCTACAGATGGTTTCCTGGTCAATTTTAAATTGGGAATCCGTTTTAGAAACTTATCAAAAAATCAAAGAATCTCTTAATCAATCCCCGAAAAAGAATCGATCTATTTCTCGCAGAGATATCTCAAGATCTGTAAGAGGACTTTGGCTCATACTTGCTATTTCTAAAGCAATTCTGTATCAAAAAAGAGCCTTAAGAATAGCAGAAGAAATCCAAGATATGGTGACAATTTCCCAAGTCAATTTTAATTTAGGGTTAGTGCATGTATTTTTTATCCAACCGCTTTCGACTAAATTTGAAACAAGAATGTATTTGCAGAAAAGCTTAGATATTTATCAAGAAATGGAAAGTCAATTAGGAAGTGTTTTCCCGCTTTTTTGCTTAGGGTATTCGTCATGGATAGAAGGGGATTTGAAGGATGCACGTACTCAGCTTTATAAAACCTTAGAGCTGTTGGATCGGCACCGAATTGACATCCGTCGTCCAGAGACGCTTTGTATATTGACAATGACCGAATTAGGTTTAGGGGAAATCAATAATGCACATGATTGGGCTGAGAGGGCTATCAAATTAGGAAAAGAAACTGGTGTAAATTACATTAAGGTATTTAGCTTGTGTGCTATGGGTGAAGTTATGCTCAATAAAAACAATTTAATAGCAGCAAAAGAATCTTTCTCTTCTGCTCTACATTTAATTGTAACCTACAAAATTTCATTCTTAAGGTTGATGGCATTAGTTGGTATTGCAGAATATCTGTTTAAGACAAAAAGCTATAATTTGAGTCTGTCTCTCTTATCAGCACTATCCAATCGACCTGAACTATACAAAGTACATCGTTCACGCGTAGACAAACTATTGCTTCAAATCCAATCTCATTTGAGTAAGGAAGAATATCAAAATCAACTGGATAATACGCCAGCCTTAATTATTGAGGAGGTGTCAACCGATATATTCCTCAACTAATTGTTTAAATTAATAGCTTGATTTGATGATTCGAATGTTTAGGGTGATTCATTTCCAAAAAGCGAAACAAATCACCTTAACAAAGTAGCAAATCTGAAGTCATGTTTTGTATCGAAAACATTTAAAATGCTATTGTGATTGGGAAGTTAATTCAATAAAGACTTTTTGTTGTTTCATTTGAAATCGAGATAAAAAATTTAGCCTTGAAAGAATCTTGTCATGGGCTCAAAATAATTGTCGATCCAGCCTTGCTCATATTGAGTCCCATGAGGAGGAAGATTCGAATGGTGCAAAGTCAAAAGGGATCCTTTTTCGTGTGCTTCCAACTCAATCTCCAAATGTGAATCGGGTTCTTCTTCTGTAAATTCAATTGTCCGCCAAGTTTGAACAATTCGTTTTCCTTCTTCAAGGGCCTCATTTGTACCAAAAATATAACCGTCCCAAGCGGAAAACGATTCACCAACTTTAGGGGTAATCATCGCAGCTCCGCCGGTCATTGCACTATGTTGGGCAGAGTCCAGCCATGCTGCGTAGACTGCATCTGGGGTAGCCGGCAAGATTGTTGAGATTTCAAAAGAGATAGACACTATTTCCTCCTGAAAAAAATGGAATAATGATTATGCTTCAAGCTATGTTACTGAGAAAAGCTTATTGCTAAATTTTGTTTATTGGCCGGAAAGGTGAGAGTAGAGAGAAAATAAAGAGTCAAATACAATTGGAACTTACGATACTCACCATTTCGTTTAAAGATATTTTAGTTTACCCCACAATTTTAAATCTCCATAGTTAGCTCATTTCAATTTGCTTTTTATTAGAGAAACGGCCGTTTCTCTTATTCAACTCGTGAGAACCCTCAATCCCTAACGGGATTTATTAAACGAAGAACAACTTTAGATATTTGCATTAATGTTTTTTAGAGATGTGCTTGTGAACATCTCTTCTTTAACTCGTTTAATCAGTCGTTTTTTACCCCCAATAATCTAATGAACATCCGCAATATGTTTCCTACAAAAGAAATGCAGTCAGATCTGAAATTGCTTCAACTGCTTCTGCATCCACAAGATCCGGAAAAGGCGAGACTCTTACTTCATGAATTTGGAAGTTTGAAGAGGATATATCAGGCAGAGATTTCAGAATTAACGGCCGTTATCAGTGTTAAAAACGCTTTGCGTATCAAAGCTGGTTTTGAGATAGGAAACAGATTGATGAAGCCTAATATTGAGAAGAGAACCAAAATCACTCGCCCGTCTGAAGTGGCTGACCTGGTTCAGCTCGAAATGTCTTTGTTAGATCATGAAGAGCTTTGGGTTCTTATACTCAATACGAGAAATGAGGTTCTTAAAATTGAGAAGCTTTACAAGGGTGGGGTGAATACAATACATATCCGGGTTGGGGAAATATTTTCAACCGCGATTAAATTAAAATCACCTTCAATTATCGTGGTTCACAATCATCCATCTGGTGACTTCTCACCAAGCCCTGAAGATATTCAAATCACACGACAACTTGTTAATGCAGGGGAGTTGCTCAATATAAAGGTAGAAGATCATTTGATTATTGCCAACAATAGATATTGCTCAATGAGGGAGCGAGGGCTTGGGTTTAAATAAATGAGGATTATGATTTAGCATAGTAATCTCAAACCACAATGCTAGCGATGATTTTACATCTTCTAATTTTGGCACTCATAACACCTAAAGACGAGGTGTGTGTCAATAACAAGAAGATTTTGTGGGTTCCCAATAATCTATGAGGAATCTAGAAATGCTGATGCGTTTGTAGTTAGTGAGTAAAAAGGTTTTTAGTTTGTATCAATAGTTTAACCTTGCGGAACTACATTAATGTCATCAATTGATATAACGGGAATTCGAAACTGTGGGGCATCTGGATTTCCTTTAAATTTGGCATGTACTTTTTCATAGCTTGCTTGACTAAAGGGGCAAACCACTAAGCAAACGCCGCAACCAAAATTTCGAGTAAAGTAATCACGACAGGTTGCATGATCAATTGTTTGCATTCCTCCGTTATCGCCACGAGGAACAGGCTCATCATAAATAGCGTCAACTGGACATTGACGAATGCACTTTTTACACATAGCGCAGAAATCACGCACCCATAAGTGCTTGTTTTTCTCACCTGTAGCTTCAATTGTTGGTAGGTTTGTGATATTTGTATAAATTGTGTTGATACGTAATCTTGCTCCTTCACCCGGAGAAATCAACAAGCCATGATAGCCAATAGCACCCAGACCAGCGAGTTCAGCTAAAAGTGGGTAATCTGTGATTCCCCCCAATGCTGTTCCTGGATAGCCATCATAACCGGCTTTACGTAAATGTTTCGCTAGCTTTTTCGATATGTGAGCCATTCTTTTATATCCATCCATCACTTCGAGTTGGCAATCAAAGCTGGGTGCACTTTCCAATGGCTCCTTCTCCATTTCAACTGTAAATACAATCGCATATTCACAAGGAAGCCCCTTTCCTTCAAAAATGGCATAGTCTGGTACTTTGACGTAACCAATATCTTTAGCTCCCAATTCCCGAGCCATTGCTTCAAATTCTTCAATAAATTGAGGGGATGCCTCAGTTTCTATCGGATCAAATTTGCCATCATACATACGTGCCCCAATTTGCATGTTGAGCATAAGGGGAATGGCTCTTGGTATAACTTTGAGCTTGTCTTTTAGTGGGAGTGTTGCCATGGTCATTTCAGATGCTGGGAGCCCACTATCAAATGGGGTACGCGGACGCGACAAAGGTGAAGGTTGAATCAATTCATCAAAATTTGCTAGGTGCTTGTCGGTTGAAGCTAATATGGCATCTAATGATGGTCCGGGTTTATCAGATTCATGCTTTCGAAGTAGGATATTTGCAATCTGGGTTAATGGGTTGGACATACTATCACCTAATTAGAGACTTCTATAATTAAGGAATTAATTTGCTAAGATCAATCTCAAAATATAATGCAAGTGTACACTTGCATTATATTAGATTATGAACCGTAGTCAATAGTTGAGTGAGTTGCATATTGGGAGTATTCTCCATTTTGACCACAATAAAATAAGGTATGCTTTGGTTACCTACCTTCAAATTGAAGATTATGTACATTCAAGTCATTTTTAATGGTCTTTACTTTTAATATTTAATCGATTGAATAATAGGGAGGAGTTCACAATTAATAAAATAATAGAGATAGTGATTAAGTAAATATTTCTGGTTCGCGGGAGCCAACTCCGAACTGCGCAAAAGCGTCATCTAAAAAACAATTTATTCAGAAAACATCTGTTAGTAGATGTTATTTTCTGCTGGGGAGTCATTCATGAGTATTAATCGCCCACGACTCATTGGGATAGTCGTGTTTTTAACATTACTTTTTTTAGGCCTTGTTTGGCCAGTTATTGTAAGTGCCGATGGAAACCTTGCACCGAATCCCTCTTTTGAGAGCGATCCCTATATAGACTACACTACTCACGGCAATGGAAAATTCTCTTATGCCAGCGCCAATCATACAGGCAGTCACTCCTTGAAAATTGTTCGAGGCAGTGATGATTTATCCGACAATTTTGGTCGTTGGATGACTAAGATCAAGAAGATTGAGATCCCCAATGGGACAGAAAAACTCACCCTGCAAGTATGGCTAAAAGGGTCTGGTTTAACGAGTGAAGAAGTCCAAATTGGATTTACGTATTGGGATAGCAATCAGGATTATATCTCTGCCAAATTCAAACACGTGACGCCCGGAGGGTCTTGGAGCAAGTACACCCTTTCTTCCTCCAATGTGCCCTCAAATGCAAAATATGTTCGTCTGGAGTTTCGTCTAAAAGGGGATGGGACTTTGTGGATAGATGACGTTGAACTCACGTCCAACGGAAGTAGTTCCGGTGGAGGCGGAGATGATCCGCCGCCAAGTGATGACCCACCAGCAGATCCGCCACCGAGCAACGGCACATACTATGTATCAACCAATGGGCAGGACAGTAACCCAGGGAGTTTGAGCAGCCCATTCAAGACGATCCAACATGCAGCTGATATTGCCCAAGCTGGAGATGTGGTTCTTGTTCGTGGTGGCACGTATAAAGAGCATATCAACATCGAGGTGTCTGGTACCTCTTCTAAGCCCATTGCCTTTGCTAACTATCCAGGGGAGAAGCCCGTCATCGATGGAGATTACAACCTGCCGCCTTTGCCTAAAGCAGGGTGGGCGAAGTGCGGGGTAGACCACTGCTTCCACAATGATGGGCTAGTCGACATCAAGGGGGATTACATCGTCTTCCAAGGGTTTGAAATCCGTGAATCGTTGGGAAGAGGCATCCGCGTTTATAAAGGAGGTGCACGGCCAAAACATATCGACATATTAGATAACAAAGTTCACGATATTCGTGGGGCAGGCATCCTGATTTATCACGCAGACCATGTGCTGGTGGAAGGGAATGACGTGTATCACGTCGGTAATTTCGCCCCGTATGACCGGGCGATGAGTGAGTTGGGTTGGCCTGGAGCTATCTCTGGGAACAATGCCAATCATGCGACGTATCGAGGGAATATAGTGCATGAAAACTGGACCGAGGGAATCATGCCATCGGCACAAGATGGGTCGAGTCATATTGTCGTGGAAGACAACATTCTTTGGGACAACCGTGCGTTACAAATCTATATTCATCGTATCGATGATTCGCGCATCGAGGGAAACATTGCTTATTGTACGGGAAATAGTCAATTCAATCGCTCAAGCAACTATCCACCTGGTATCGTTATTGCCAATGAGCTTCAATTTGATGGGGGAACAGTCACTAAGAATGTTGATGTCGTGAACAACCTTGTGGTGGGGTGTAAAACAGGCATCGAGATTTGGAACAAAGAGCCAAATTATAAGTTAACCAACATCTTGATAGCCCATAACACCGTTGTCAATCCACGCTCTAAGTTAGAAGACAAAGACGGGGTTGGGATGAACTTACTCTCCAACAACAACAGCAATGTAGATATCTATAACAACATCATTCAATCTGCCGGAACAGAGGGCGACAGAAATGTCTATGTGTGGGGTGGGTCGGGAATGGACTTCTCACATAACTTATGGTCAGAGGAGCCACCTGATAATGCATCAAGCAATCAAGACGTGATTGGAGATGCCAATTTAATTGATGCAGGGGCAGCCATTACGGATGGGGGAGTGAGCGCCACTGACTACAAAATTAAAGCTTCTTCCCCTGCAAATGGGTCTGGGAAGAACATTGATGTGGCTGTTGACTTTTGGGACAAGTCGCGTGGCAGTAGTCCAGATATGGGTTTTCATGAACGGTAGAGGGGTGCATGTGTATTAAACAGAACATGTTACAAAAAGGGTTTCTTATCGATATTTTTCTCGAGGATCTAAAACAGATTAAAAGGAATCCAGATGAGCCTGATCCTGAAATCCCTGATTGGCTTCAGCTAACTGAGAAGGAAAAGCAAGAAAGTTTAGAGCGAAAAGACTATGAATTTGATCCCTTTCCTGAGGTGCCGGAGTGGTTAGAAGATGTGTAGATTTTACTAGAGATAGGCTTAGATAATTTAATTATCTTCTGACATATCGAGTAGGGTGAGTCGTAGTTCAGAAAGCAATCACTTAACATGATCTGTAACTGGCTTTGATTTCAAACGGTTGTTCACTTTTCTTGCTATCCTTGGTGGTGGTATAAGGTGAATTGTGCTTTGATAGCACATTCTGAAGATGAATCAATGCCAAGGAGACCTAATGCCCACGAAAGAAATGCCTATCTTTACGAGAACTTTTGACTTGCTTGTTTGGCTACTGCCAGTCACAAATCACTTTCCCCGTCAATTTCGACATAGTTTCACCCAACGGCTTTTGGATACTGCCTTTGACTTATCTGAAACGCTCCAAGACGCCAACAATCGTTCTGGACAAGCTCGCCGACAAATGTTATCCGTCGCTGACGAAGCATTAGACAAGCTACGTCTTTACCTTCGCCTTGCCCATCGTTTAGGGTATCTAAAACCTGGTCAGTATCAACACGTAGCTACTCTGGTCGCTGAGATTGGCCGATTATTAGGCGGATGGCATAAAGTAAGCTAACTTTGTGCATCGGGATAAGGTGAAACAGCTCTGCGGGGCGCGCAACAGGAACAATCCGAACAACGATAACAACAACAACGGGTTTCGTGTGATGCTGTCCACATTTTTCATTTTGCTGTCCCACCGGAAATATCGAGCGGTTACAAAACTTCTCGATCGAGGTAGGTGCTTTGTTTTTTTAAGCGCAAGAATAATGGCGCATCTTATTCCATTCTGAGCGACTAGCATGTGCTTGAGCCAGACAAATATCAACGGTGCTAGACCCTAGGTTGTCCCTTGGTCTAGCACCATTCCTAAAACCCAACATATGTTCAAACAGATTACATCTTGGCCAAACCTTCTTCTTGCTTATCGCAAAGCAAGCAAAGGTAAAAGAGGCAAAATCACCGTTGCCGCATTTGAATATCGGCTAGAAGATAATCTTCTCGTATTAAAAGAGGAGCTACAAAACCAAACTTATCAACCAGGTTCCTACGCCAGCTTTACGATTCATGAACCCAAACGACGTTTAATTAGTGCTGCACCCTTTCGAGATCGAGTCGTGCATCATGCCTTATGCAATTTGATCGAACCCCATTTTGAGAGAAGTTTTATTGAGACCTCATTTGCCAATCGGATGGGAAAAGGAACCCATCGAGCGGTGACTTGTTGCCAAGAATATGCCCGTCGCTATGTTTATGTTTTACAATGTGATATTCGGCAATTTTTCCCCAGTATTGATCATATGAAGTTGAAACAAATTTTGTGGCAAAAAGTAGAAGATAAGCCAACACGGTGGCTTATTGATCGAATTCTCCAAAGTGGTGCCCATATTCTTAAAGATGAGTATACCATGCGATGGTTTCAAGGGGATGATTTGCTGGCTGTTCATCGTCCAAGGGGGTTGCCTATAGGCAATCTAACCAGTCAATTTTGGGCCAATTGCTATATGAATCCATTTGATCATTTTGTGAAACGTGAACTACGCTGTTCGGCGTACTTGCGTTATGTAGATGATTTTATGCTTTTTT
>JANQSK010000607.1 GCA_028284105.1 Anaerolineae bacterium | reverse complement strand
ATTGATGCCCTAAGCAGACACCAAAAATTGGAGTCGTTGGCCCAAACTCACGCAACACATCTAACGAGATTCCCCCACTATCCGGATCACCAGGACCTGGGCTAATAAAAATATGGTCGGGGTTCATTTCACGTATCTCATTCAGTGTCACTTCGTCGTTTCGACGCACTTCAATCTCTTGACCCAATTCACCCAGATATTGCACCAAGTTATAAGTAAATGAATCGTAGTTATCAATCATTAAAATCATTGAAACACCTTCACTAAACTAGATGGGAATGAATTTGAGGGTCATTCCCATCCAGCATATCTTTCATTAAGCGTTGGGAACGATTAACCCCATAATCTCTTTCATAGCATCAACTTTAGGATTAGAGACAGCGGCAGCTTGCTGAGCACCTTGAGCCAACACGCGATCAAGTTCAGCCGGATCATTCATGAGGCGATTGTAGTTTTCTTGCAACGGCCGTATGGCATCAATCACAACTTCAGCAACACCCACCTTCAAGTCACCATAACCACGCGCATCACGGAAATCAGCCTCAACATCTTCAAAGCTCTTGTCTGTTATCGCTTTATAAATGCCTAGCAGGTTATTCACACCAGCTCTTTCTGGATCCTTTGAAAAGGCGATTTCGCCAAATGAGTCTGTCTTCGCTTTTTTGAATGAGCGCAAAATCTCTTTTGGATCATCTTCTAAGCGAACGGCATGGCCCCGAATGTGAGCCGAACTTTTCGACATCTTTGCATTGGGATTATCAAGCCCCATCACTCGTGCACCGACTTCAGGAATCACAGGCTCCGGAACAACAAAAAAGTCTTGCCCATAGAGATGGTTAAAGCGATTGGCAATGTCACGGGTTAATTCAACATGCTGCTTTTGATCTTCCCCAACGGGAACTTCATCCGCATCATAGAAAATAATGTCACCTGCCATGAGAACTGGATAATCCAATAAACCAGTCAACACACTTTCCTGTTTTGCCGCTTTATCTTTGTATTGCGTCATGCGATGTAACCAACCCAAAGGCGTGACGCAATTTAATAACCAGCAGCCCTCTGCATGCGCTCTGACATGACTTTGCACAAAAAGGGTCACTTTATTGGGATCAAGCCCCACAGCAATTAACCATGCCGTTAACGAACGCGTTTGATGTCGCAATTCATCAGGGTCTTGTGGCACCGTCAAGCTATGCAGATCAACCACACAAAAATAATTGACCTTCTCATCTTGCTTATCTACCCAATTTTTAAATGCACCCAGGTAATTGCCTAAATGCACATTACCTGTCGGCTGTACACCACTAAAAACAACTTTTTTGTCACTCATCGTTATACCTTTTCAGGGTCTCTGCTCTGCGCAAAACCCACCAATCAACAGTTTTTAATAATCTGTTGGCTACGCGTTTATAAATTACCTGATTCAGCTTGTTCAACAGCCACAAGAATCGCTTTCGCTTTGTTTGCACACTCTTCAAACTCATTGACCGGCTCGCTATCAGCCACAATGCCAGCACCTGCTTGTACATAAATGGTGTCATCACGCATCACCATCGTTCGAATCGTAATACAAGTATCCATTGAACCATCGTACCCAAAGTAGCCAACCGCACCTGCGTAAGGGCCTCTGCGCTGCCCTTCTAGCTCTTCAATGATTTGCATCGCCCGCACTTTAGGCGCGCCGCTCACAGTGCCGGCTGGAAAAGTGGCTCGCATTAAGTCAAACGCATCCATATCCTTGTGCATTTGCCCGGTGACATGACTCACAATGTGCATTACATGACTGTAACGTTCAACAATCATCAAATCGCTAACCTTCACAGTGCCATAATCTGAAACTCGACCTAAATCATTTCGACCTAAATCGACCAACATGACATGCTCAGCACGCTCTTTGGGATCGGCCAGTAAATCTTCTGCTAAGGCGTCATCTTCTTCAGGTGTTTGTCCCCGTTTACGAGTACCCGCAATTGGACGAACTGTCGCGACCCCATCTTCTAATCGGACATGAATTTCTGGAGATGCCCCGATCACTTGGAAATCAAGCTCACCAAAGTTGAAGTAGAACATATAGGGTGATGGATTCAGCATCCGTAAAGCCCGATAAATTGCAAACGGATGAGCGCGCGTTGTTCGGCTAAATCGCTGACTTAACACCACTTGGAAGATATCCCCAGCAGCAATATGCTCTTTGGCTTTTTCAACAATCGTGCAATATTGCTCGACATCCATATTAGATTTTGGAATGTCTGAGCCATTGCCATTATGACGAGAGCCCCAACGATATTTTGGAATTGCGGGCAATGAGCGCAGCAACCGTTCGCTCACTTGCTCAATTTGTTGGATGGCGTCAATGTAGGCTGCTTCAACATCGTCTTCCACTCGTGCATTAGACAATAAAATCAGCTTGTGTCGTGCATGGTCAAAAACGACGAGGGTATCTGCTAACAAAAAGACTGCATCTGGTAAATCAAGTACCGTTTCGGCCGTTTCTGGCAATCGTTCAAAATCTCGGACAACATCGTAGCCAAGGTAGCCTACTGCCCCACCGATCAGCCGAGGCAGTCCCGGGAGCTGTGCTGGATTAAATCGACCAATTTCCCCACGAAGCACATCGAGGATGTCTTCCCCCTCATTTAGTTCGTATGATTTGCTTTCACCCCGTCGCGTATCAGTCACAGAACGGCCGTTTAACGAAATCATCCCTCGAGGGTTAACACCGACAAACGAATACCGACCGACATGTTCACCACCCTCAACCGATTCAAGCAAAAATGAAGGATGATATTCATCCATCAATTTGAGGTAGACAGAAACTGGGGTCTCTAAGTCAGCAGCAAACTCCCGATAGACCGGAATGAGGTTCACATCGGTCGCTGCATACTCTCTAAATTGTTCTAACGTTGGTGTGTAAAGATTATTCATTGCACACATCCTTTGTAAATTTCAGGAAATATCTTGAAATAACACAGTTCACGAATGTGAAATTTACTCAGTGAAAACCAGAATTCAGCCCATTTTTTCATGATACTTTTTGGTTTTCACATAAACAAAAAAACACGCAATCATCCCATTGTAGGGACGAGAGCGTGTTTACATTCCCGCGGTGCCACCCTGTTTAAGCTGTGGTTAAAACAAAAAACGCGCGTGACGCGCGTTAACCAGCTTCACTTTCCCGATACGGTCAATTTAAGTGATTGACGATATCATTGGCCATGTAACGGTGGCAAATCCGGTATAAGCTAATTTGAAAAACAGTTCGCCTATACAACTCCTCGGTCCATTCTCCTACTGCGCTGATATTGGCTTTTCAGCTCAAGAGCCAACTCTCTAAAACTCGCTTTGTAGGATACTTCTCCGACTCAACGTCTTTGGTTTGTTAATTTGGCCGAAATATTAACAAAAGAGCACAAATGTGTCAATACCAATTCAGATAGTCAAAAAAATTAGCGTATATTGACTTTTGAATATAAAACAGCTACCCTTACTCTAGTATTATTTTCAAAGGAATGGCTAGGAATTGGCGGGCAAAACAGCTCAAAACTTTTTTCAAAAAAGGATTTAATTTCTAAAATTCCTGTATCATTGTAAATCGCAATTGTTTAATGACTTCAAATTCATATACCCATTGGGATTTACGCGGTGATGGTAAAGTTTTAGCATCAAACGCTAAAGTTGAACCCCATCACAAAAAGGATTCACATTTTCATGGAAACTGGTCAAGTTAAATGGTTTAATTCAGATAAAGGCTTTGGCTTTATCGAACGCGACAGCGGTGGAGACATCTTTGTTCACTATTCAGCAATTCAAGGTTCAGGATACCGCTCTTTGAATGAAGGTGACAAAGTTGAATTTGAGATTGGTGAAGGTCACAAAGGCCCAGCTGCTCAAAATGTAACCATCATCGAATCAGCAGGATAAGTTTGTTTTAATCCAAATAAATCAAGGGCGACCTTCGGGTCGCCCTTTTTCATTTCTATCGAAATCGCTAGCTTTTTTCATCCTCTTTCGAACTCATCTCCAACTCTTGCAAACGTTTAAGATAATACAGTTCACAATCCGGACAGGTTGAAAGATGGCGCTTGGCAGCCTGCTGAACGATGTCTCGCTGAAATCCATCCTCATTTCTTGGCAAATTTTCAGCCAAATAATCAAGAATCTCAAAACATTCTGAACAGGTCAACGGCCGTATTTCTTCTTTTTGGCTGGCCGTTTCCATCAGCAGCTGCCAAAGCGGACGCAGCTCTTGCGTCATGATAGTCACCTATTGTTGATACAGAATTGTGTCAGGTCGGAATGCAGCCCATGAGAACCAGAAATGATCCGCATGAATCACATTGGTCAATTCAGAACCTGCTAATTCACCTTCAATCGCCTGACCTAAAATGTTCCAACGGCTACCTGTTTGATCATCAATGAATGAATCCCCGTCACGCGTAAAGGTCAATTTTTCACCATTTAAATTGGGGTCAAAAACGCCTGTTGCACCCACGTCTTCAGCTTCAGCAATAACGCGTGCACCTAAGGCACTGGCTGTACCAGGAATATGGAACACCACCATATCTTGCCCCCCTTGTGTATCAGCAATGACGCCGACTTGGGACAGAAGATCAACTGGATAAGCCACATCAACATCAGGTAATGAAACGGTAACGACGCGGGCAACAGCTGGTAAACGGCCGTCTAGCTCGCCAGAAAACAGGAACGGATTACTGCCAATCGTATCGTACCCAGCATAAGGATTATTCCCATATTGACGATTGAATCCCGTATCGCGAGAAAGGACGATTCCTTCGGGGAAAGCCGCTTTAAAGTCGGCAAAACTGACCAAGCTTGACGGTAAAAAGGTCAACCGCTTACCTGCATGATTCCCAATAAGACCTTCACCGGTAAACTGCTGCCACAAGCTTTCATCAGTGCGGTCATACATAATTAAATCTGAGTTACGGAGTAGGCCAGATACCCCAAATTCAACAATCTCGCCTTCTATGACGCGTTCAAAAACAATAGCCGAATTACACAGTGGACAGAAAGTCACAACCACGGGGACATCCCCCACTGTATCATTGACAATTTCATGCCAAGTCAAAATTTGGAGTGGATAGGCCCGTGCGTCACCGTCAAACTCGACAACAACAACAGGTTCATTATCTGCAAGCCACTCTTCGGCTTCTGCAGGTGAAATAAATTGGGGATTATCAATTGACGGAATTCCGTCTCTCGGAGGACCACCTGATAAAATATCGGCGGTCGAAATTGTGCGTAAATTCCAGTTGGTGTTCCAACTTGAGGTTAATGAAACTAATCGAGATGATCGATCGTCTGTTGTAAAAATCACTGTACCATCCTCTAAAACAATGGTATCTCCTTCGGGCTCAGCTTCAGGCTCTTCAACAGGTTCTGCCGTTGGTTCTTCGAGGTCTTCTGCACTCTCTTCAACCGCGTCACTTTCTTCAGAAGCTTCTTCCTCAGGAACGGCCGTTGGCTCTTCCATCGATTCTTCGTCTGCCTCTGATTCAACTTCAGGTTCTGGTTCAGCTTCTTCAACATCTTCCGAACTATCTTCAACAACGACATCTGTTGAAACATCTTCAACTTCAGGCTCTGCCCCCCCTGTTGAGGTGCAGGCAGCCAAAAGGAAAATACCCATTAAAGCTAATATTTGAATAAATCTTGCCCGTTTAGACAGCGTTTTTAGCATAATCATCTCCAAGTTTATTGATTTTGTTTTCTCTTAGACGTGACGTCTTGGGAAAATCATCCTTGATTTATGATCTATTTAGATTTTGCTGTCTAACGGTTGGGCTTATGATAGGTTTTTCGGTAAGCATCTTTTTTTTGCTTACTAATCTATTGAATATTCTATACGACTATGAGAAACAGTTTTGTAGGGAATCCGACAGTTGAATGACTAATTTTTCAGATAAAGTAATTAGCAATATGAAACATGTTTTATTTATTTTTGCTTTGAGTGCTTTATTGGGCTGCACGGCCGTTTCAGAAACGGCCGTGCCTGTCCCCACCGTTCCGCCAGCCGAAACCAATAATCGAATTGAGGATCACATTGAGCATAACTTTCGCCAATGGGCCCGATTTGATGCCATACCTCCCGTTTACGAGCCCGAGTTTGTCGGTGCAAACGATGTGTCAATTGAAGACAATGAATTGGTTATGGGTGTGACGCTTGGGGGTGAAGCCAAAGCGTATCCAGTGACATCGATGCAGTTTAGGGAGATGGTGAATGATGAGCTGGCCGGTGTGCCTATACTCGTCACGTGGTGACCCGTTTGCTATACGGGCATCGTGTATGACCGGCGTATTGATGGAGAAGAGGTTTTATTTGGCAATGCGAGTTCCCTTTACATGAGCGCCATGACGTGGTGGGATCATGACACAGAATCGATTTGGTCTCAACCTTGGGGACGGGCGATTCAGGGAGAGCTTAAAGGCACCGAGCTATTTATCTTACCAACACAGGTCACAACGTGGGGCAGCTGGAAAATGCAACATCCTAATACGTTGATTATGATGAATGATATTGAGCTGATGCCCAATCTAAGGCAAACGTTTCAACCCCATTTTCTAATTGGTATTACTGTGGCTGAACAGGCCAAAGGGTACCGTTTTGAAGAGGCTGCACGAGCAAATTTAATCAACGATTCGTTAGGTGACATTCCAATTTTAATTTATGCCACGGCCGATTCTTATCAAGCCTATATTCGGGTAGCAGGGGAACTTGAACTCACTTTTGAAATGGAAAACGGCCGTATTTTTGACCGAGAAACAAATTCAACTTGGGATATAGTGAGAGGGTTAGCAACCGATGGTGATTTACGAGGACAAGCGTTACAATCTTTGCCGAGTATGACCGCATTTGAAGACCATTGGCTCGATTTTTATCCCGATTCAACATTTTGGGAAGGTGAAACTAATAATGAGTGATCAAGCATTAATCACAGACTACAACTACGATGAATTTACCCCCGCCAAAGTATTCCACAAGCTTAACTTTGAAAATAGCCCTAAGCTAGGAGAAAAGTTACCCAACTTCCCACTTTGGCATTTAGATGGCTCTGAAACCAGCCTCGAAGAGATTTGGCAGCAACACAGTTTGACCATTATTGAATTTGGAAGCTTTACCTGACCGTATTGTGGGATGGCGGCGCCATCCATGAATGCTATCGCTGACAAATACGCAGACCAAGATGTTGGTTCAATTTTCTTGTATACCCATGAAGCACACCCTGGGGAAAATTACCCCCACCACACCTCCTTTGAGCAAAAACTAAGTCAAGCTAAAGATTTACAGACCGTCTATGGTGTGACGCGAACCATAGTGGCTGATTCGCTCGATGGCGCGTGTCATCGTCGCTTTGGCACCATGCCCAATATGACCTGGATCGTTAACAAAGCAGGGACACCACTTTACAAATCAGATTGGACCGATTCAGAAAGTGTTGAAAATGCGCTCATCTACTTCCTGAACGTTGAAGAGCGCCGCCGTGGGCGCCATCGGTTAGCCCCATTCCGTGTTGAACGCCTTGATTATCGAGAACAAAATCGAGAGGGCTTTGACAAAGGCTTATTGAAAAGCGGACCTAAGGCACTCAGAGAATTTAACGAAGCATTCGAATAAAGGACTTTGCTAAATTAAATATAGTAGGACTTGTGCACCATGCACCTGTCGAAGGGTGGAGTGTGGCACTTCGACAGGCTCAGTGACCGCTATTTGCGTAAGTCCTAAATAGAATGTAGCCTGAGCCTGTCGAAGGCTGGCAACAATTATTTTGCCATCGACAAGCTTGGGCTTTGATGTTAATAACAACATTTAAGTTTATGAAAATATCGATTATTACGATCGGCTCTCGAGGTGATATCCAACCCTATGTGGCACTAGGCTGCGGTTTAAAACAAGCCGGTTTTGACGTCTCCATTGTAACCTACGCGTACTACCAATCATTTATTGAGGCATATGGTCTCAACCTCAAGCCACTGAGTGGTGACCCTAAAGAGATTCTCGGTTCCAAACATGGTCGTGATTGGGTTCGCTCACAAGGAAATCCCGTCAAGTTTGTTCAGAATTTTATCGCACTCACAAAAGCCCGTATCGAGCCCATGATGCATGATGCCGTTGAGCAGCTTGAAGATGCAGAGCTCATTCTTTACTCTGATTTGGGCATTGTGGGATATCATGTCGCTGAAAAATATCAGACCCCCCTGATAGAAACACATCTTCAGCCATTTGGGATTACAAAAACCTTCCCATCTGTCGGGGCACCTCCCTGGCTTAAATTGGGTGGGCTGTATAATCAGCTATCACACTGGATGACGGAACAGATGCTGTGGCAGCCCTTTCGCCCCCTCGTCAATCAACTGCGTCAAGACCTATTAAAACTACCACCTGAACCCTTTTGGGGGCCGTTCAAAAAAATCAAAACGGAGGGCAAGCCAACGCTTCATGCATACAGCCCCCATGTTTTACCTAAACCCAATGATTGGCCGGATTGGCGTCACGTCACTGGATATTGGGTCTTGCCTCCAGAACCAACTTGGCAACCTGACCCAAATCTTGTTGATTTTCTTGATTCTGGCCCTCCACCTGTTTATGTAGGGTTTGGGAGTATGGTGGATGATGAACCGGAAAAACTGGTGGAGATGATATTAACGGCCGTTTCCCAAACCAAAAATCGCGTCATTCTTTCATCCGGTTGGGCAGGTTTGACCGCATCCCATTTGCCGGACAACGCCTACGTTGTGCAATCTGTGCCTCACGAATGGCTGCTTCCCCAAATGGCGGCCGTTCTTCATCACGGCGGGGCAGGCACAACTGCAGCAGGGCTTCGCTCAGGAGTACCCAGCATGGCC
>JANQSK010000603.1 GCA_028284105.1 Anaerolineae bacterium | reverse complement strand
CAACAATGCTTCGCGATACGCTTCATAGGTTGCTTTGGTGACACGGGTTCCATTTTTTGTTGGATCTGGGTGTAGGGCTTCCATCATTTCAGGCTTACTCATTAAAACCTCCGTATGTTCATATGACTAATTGTCATATAGTTTATATGACTTTTTGTCATATGTCAAATTGTCATATAAACTAGAGGTATGAAATTCCAATTACCAACGACGAGTTATATTGTTTTGGGTTTGTTGTGCTCAGGCGAAGCCTTATCAGGATATGAGATCCGTAAACGCGCCCAAAATCTAAAGCACTTTTATTGGAGCCCTGCCCAAAGCCAAATTTATAAAGAACTGCGTCGTTTAGATGAGCACAATTGGGTCACGTCACAATTTATTGAACAGCAGGGGAAACCGAATAAGCAGCTTTTTCAAGTAACGGAAGAGGGAACGGCCGTGTTTAAACATTGGCTTAATCATGCAGAGCTTCCTCCGACGATGATTAAGCATCCCGTATTGCTCAAACTGTACTTTGGTCAATTTGCAAATCCCGACAATTTAATTCAGTTTCTTGAAAAATTTATTCAATCTACGAATGAATCTCTTGGCCAGCTTTACGTCGTTGAAGAGTTTTTAGAAATGGATCCCAATTCGGATATCTCTGAGATGGTGATTGAATGGAGTATTGCTCATCAAGAATCTGAACGCCAAATTGCTGAAAAAATACTGAACCGCCTAAGTGGAGAACAAAAAGCATCTTGAAATAAAATAGTTTCATAAATGTTTTGTTCCCTGATACAAAATAATCTTTATCTTCAAAACAAAATCTTAAGCCAAATCGCGACTTTACCCTCATACAATTTTTAACGGACTTATTGTATTAATTTCTAGACTGCATTCTTTGTAGTTGATTAATCGTAACCCTTGTAGAAGATTGTAGACATCATAGTAGAGGAAAAGCCGTCGTGTTAAAAAAATTGCAAAAATTCTCAATCCTCCTTTTTGTTCTGCTAAGCGTGAGCGTAGGGACCGTTTCCGCTTTTCGTGCAGAGCAAGCCAATATTACAAGCAAACCATTTCAAGATGTTCCGATAGCCTCACAACCCCTTCAAGTTGGGCAATCAGAAAAACCACGCCCAGCCCCTGGCGGGTATACAGGCCCGGCCGTTGTTGCTCAACCAGCCCCTCAACTTCAAAATCAATTAACCAATAGCACTGTACCCGTTATTGATGTTTGGTACGAAAGCGGTTTGGCATTTGGTCAATTAGGGAACTCCCAATATTGGGTCAACATTCCTGGTCGTGTGTCAGGGGTAGCAAATCTCAATGATATTGATTTGAGTTATGAAGTGAATGGCTCAGGTGGTTTTAACATTTTGTCGATTGGTGCAGACACACGCCGTCTTGCCCGTGATGGCGACTTCATGATTGAGATCGATTACACGACGCTCAACAATGGGACAAACAGTGTTGAAATTCAAGCGGTAAACACCGCTACAAACGACACAACCAGCAAAACGGTGACATTCCAATACACAGCTGGCAATGTGTGGCCCATGAACTATTCAGTAGATTGGAACACGGTTAGCAATATTCACGATGTGGCTCATGTTGTTGATGGTGAATTTACGATTATGCCAGATGGCACATTACGGCCGTTTGATGAAGCCACAGGCAGCTTTGCTGTTTTAGACTACGATCGCTTTGTCACCTTCGGGGATATCACGTGGGATAACTACGAAGCTGAAGCCCGTGTAACTATCAACGCAATTGATGATCCGGCTGGATTCGCAGCACCTAGCTATGGCCCCGGTGTTGGCTGGATGCTTCGCTGGCGCGGTCACTATCAAGAACAAAATGAACAGCCTCGCACCGGTTGGAAGCAACTTGGTGGCATAGGTTGGTATCGATGGTCAACCGCCACAACGGCCGGATTGGAAATGATTGGCTACAGCTTTGGCGCCCAATATCCAGCTGGCGGCAACATTTTAGATACCAATGGCAATGTGCAACTGGCCTATGGCGTTGAGCACATTTTCCTCATGCAGGTTGAATCAGTAAACGGTGGGGATGAGTATCGCTTTAAAGCATGGCC
>JANQSK010000602.1 GCA_028284105.1 Anaerolineae bacterium | reverse complement strand
CCGCCACTTTTGGGAGGCTGAGACCAAGCGTCGCGGCATCCAAGGCCCTAAAGTGTATGAACGGTATCCCTACCTAGCAGGCGGGCATCCAGAAAAACTTCCCGGTATCGACGAATTAGCACGGCTGGCTGAGGATGCCGTCATTGTATCGACAGCGGATCCATTCCATCACGGCATCGGGTACGGGGATGCACCGGAAGACTCTTACCATCCACACGAGGGTGGTCTTGATCGGGGTCGAGCATCGATCCAAGAAGGAATCGACATTCTCAGTGCAGGGGATTATTGGGGATACAACCAACAGTGTGTTCGTGCCAAAAGTGATGCCCGTGATGCGGGTCAGGTGTTTCGATACATTCGTGGTGCCATGAGCGGTGAAATTATAGATATCGTTCCCAGTGATGCGGCCGCACTTTACAAACAGCCCCCGCCAACTTGGGTTGCGGCAGCGCTTATTAATTGGGAGCTTGATTAAGTCAATGATTTCAAAAAAAGTAGGAACCGTTCATGCTCTGAATCGATTTCCAGTTAAATCAATGCGGGGTCAATCGATTGATGAGACACATGTCTACTGGTATGGGTTTGATGGCGATCGCCGTTACGCCTTTGTGCGCGGTGACATCGTTTCTAGTTTCCCATGGCTAACGGGTCGCAATGTGCCTCAAATCGTTCAATATGCCCCCCAATTTGTGAATACAGCCGATGTGAATAATTCAGCTGTTGAAGTGAAAACGCCAAACGGCCGTATTTTACCCATCACCTCACCTGAACTTAAGGCAGAGCTTGCCGAAGCATATGGAAAAGACGTTAATCTCATTCAAATTGGACGAGGCACGTTTGATGCTCAGCAGCTTTCTGTGATGAGCTTGGCCACTGTCACCGCGTTAGAGCAAATGATGGGCATGGATGTGGGAAGCGGCCGTTTTCGACAAAACATCCTCATTGAAACAGAAAACAATTACGCGTATGAGGAAGAAGAGTGGGTTGATAGCATTCTCACCTTTGGCAATCGCGCAGACAGCGCTCGCATTCGCCTCAATCGCCGCATTCAGCGATGTGCTATGATCACCATTGATCCAGAAACGGCCGAGAAAGATCCATCGATTCTCAAAACGGTTGCTCAACAGCGAGACAACTGCGTCGGTGTCTACGCATCTGCTGAAAAACCGGGCACCATTCGTGTTGGTGATCCGATCTTTTTAACTTACTCCACTTAAAATAACTTTTTCTTGACAGGTGGCATTACCTTCGCCGCCTGTCATTCTCCCCTTTAATCCACCTCTCCAACCAGTTCAAAATCTCCAAATTCTAAACCGATAATATAGTGGGACGTTTTTGGGGACTGTCGCGGGACGGCCGTTTTCTATCCTCTAATCATCAACGTTCAAACATCACGAACAAACAGATGTAACGGAGGATTCAAATGATTCAAGAAAGTATCAATCACACGTATCAACTCTATGGCAACACGGTCGCAACCATTCGACCCATTCGTAAAAGTGATGTTGAGCAACTGATCGATTTGCACAATCGCTTATCTGACGAAAGCTTATTCATGCGCTTCTTACGACTATATCGACCCAGCGTTAAAGATATGCAGTTCATTGTCAACATGCCGGTTGAACAAGGCGCAGGAGTCGTTGCCACCATTCAATCGGGCAATCGCGAACTCATTATTGGTATGGCCTATTACGTTCATGAGAACCGATATGAAGCAGAACCCGCTTTTGTTGTGGATGACTGGTATCACGGACAGGGTCTTGGCTCGAAACTGTTTGAAATGCTCACAGAAACGGCCGTTTCCAACAATGTCGAACTATTTAAAGCGCTCGTTCACACTGGCAACAAAAGCATGACCCGCGTCTTTGAACGAAGCAATCTACCGATGCAGACCTTCATTGATTATGGGCAGCAAGAAATTCACATTCGTTTACAACCTACTGTCGCCGACCTCGTGTTTGGCGCAGCTTATTAGGCAAACGGAAAGAACACGCTTAAAAAAGAGTTGGAAAAAGCTTTCCGTTTCCTCAAGGTTCGGAAAATCGTTTAACGCGTCTATTTCAGAACCCTTTTTTCCGAACACTTAACAAACAATCAATTCAAATAGAACTTTAGGAGATATAAAAATGGACAACAAAAATAAATCAGTAGTAGAAAATATGCTCAATGTATTTGCAAAAAATGGAAACTTGGTCAGTGAACCCTATTTCTTTGGCACCCCATTGAGCGAATACTTTAGCGAACTCGAACGAAATCCATCATTCAAACCAGCCCCAACCCAAGCGTTCCAAGCAGGTCGCCAAATTGCAAAAGAGACTATTGCTCGCTTCAAAGAATTGAACGTATTCCAAAACGACCCCATGTTCTTTGGTGTCCCCGTTGAGGAATATTTGAGCCAGCTTGAAGAAACAATCTGGGATCAAATTT
>JANQSK010000578.1 GCA_028284105.1 Anaerolineae bacterium | reverse complement strand
GCCCTCATGCTCTTCACTAATGCCGAGCTCTTTCTCAGAGCAAACCATGCATTTGTTGTAGATGCCGCGAAGCTCTTTTCCCTTGAGCTTCATCTTCTTTTGACCCTCTTTGTGGCCATCGTAGACGGTAGCACCTTCAAGCGCAAGCGGTGAGTAGATGCCGCGCTCAGAAATATCCCCTTCTCCGTTGAATTGGAAAAGATTAGGCGCGCCCGTTACAACAACTTCGGGTTCGTCTGCACCATAATCGATTGTGGCTAGCACAAGACGGTCTGCATTTGGGTGTTGTTCTACTTTTAGAATTTGACCCAAAACAAGCAGATCACGATCCCACTCTAATTCAGCGCCGGGAATACCCACATATTCGACCGTTTTAACCTCAAGGCCAGCGTTGGTAAGAAGCTCATCTACTTCAGCAGGTGAGCGATCAATATTGACGTAATCTTTTAGCCAAGATAATGGTACTAACATGGCAATGTTTCCTTAAAATAATTAGATCTGTTACTTTTCAATCTTTCCTGCAATGCAACTTGCTCCATGTTTAGAACTGTTGCAAGAACCGCAAATCATTCCGCCAGAAGAGGCGCAAATCATCAATGCCATATTTGAGCATTGTGATGCGCTCTGGCCCCATACCAAAAGCGAAGCCGGTATATTTTTCAGGATCATACCCACCATTGCGCAACACATTTGGATGCACCATACCGGAGCCTAAAATCTCAAGCCAGCCCGTGTATTTACAAATTTGGCACCCTTTACCATCACATAAAAAGCAGGTCACGTCCATTTCGGCACTGGGTTCAGTGAATGGAAAGTAGCTTGCCCGAAAGCGCGTTTTCCGATCTGCTCCGAAGAGACGTTTGGCAAATTCAGTGAGTGTGCCTTTCAAATCAGCAAAGGTAATATTTTCACCCACAGCCAGCCCTTCAACTTGGGTAAACTGGATGCTACTACGCGTGGTTATTTGTTCATTTCGGTAACACATCCCTGGCAAAATGACCCGAATAGGTTCCGGGTGGTATTCTCGCATAGCGCGAATTTGGCCAGCGCTGGTATGTGTCCGCAGAATGACATCTGATTTTTCAGTATAGAAACTATCTTGCATTTCTCGGGCAGGATGGTGCGGCGGGAAGTTCAGAAGTTCGAAATTGTATGCATCTGTCTCCACATCTGGGCTACGATAAATTTGAAAGCCCATATCCCCGAAGATACGATAAATTTCTCGCAGGGTTTGTGTCACAACGTGTAAACCACCGGCCGTTACAGGGCGACCTGGTAAGGTGACATCAATCGCCGAAGATGCAATTTCCGTTTCTAACTCAGCCGATTTTAACTCACCCAATCGGCCATCATACGCCTCTTGCAATTCGGTTTTAATAACGTTAATACGTTTCCCGAAAATTGGACGCTCTTCTTTTGATAGCTGTCCCACTTGGCGGGTCATCAGGTAGATTTTGCCTTTCTTCCCCAGTGTGTCGCGATACCACTCTTCAAGAACGGCCGTTTCTTGTGCGCTACCCAATGTTTCCAAAGATTGAGTATAAAGTTTTTCTAACTCATCTAACATGTGATTGATCCTAGAATTGTGTTTCTCTCAATATGATTCCAGCGTGGAAGCATATCATAAATTACGGTAATTGGCAGAAACAAAAAAAGACGCGGTTTTTAGCCGCGTCTTTGTCAATTTCCTGTTCATTTTTAGCTTTTAGCCAGAATGAACCTCCTGCGCAAACGCGGTGGGTCGTGTTTCAAAAAAGCTAAAGCTAAAAAATCGTTGCATTTCTTTCATCTTAGAGGCAATCATAAAGAGAATGGATTTGACTGTCAACCCTAAATTTCTATTCCTTTTATATTGCAGTTTTTATTAAGCGCTTTGAGGTTCCTGGATTACAGTTTCAGATGAAGTTGCCCAGCACGAATCGCCTCATAACCAAACTGCAGCTTTTCCCGTTGCAATTCGTCCAAATCAATCCATGCACGGGTCAAATTACTTGTTGGTTCAGCCACGGTTGAAGAAGCAGTTGTGGGCCGTGAAAGGGCATAATATAAAACAGAAAGACTCCACGCCTGCTCATCTTGATAAAGATATTGATCTTCAACATAAACGAGAGGCCCCACAACGGGAACCATCCCCATCAATCGACGAAAATGCGTGCGAACAATCTGAGTAGGCGATTGGCTCTCATCCAATATAGCACCCGGTGGATGCCATAAACCGGTTTTTGCTTGTTGGACAAGCAAAATATGATTGTTTTCAATAAAAATGCCGTATGATGCTGGGCGAAAAAGCGTGTTTTCTTCGGTAGCCGTATGGGCGTTGCCAAAAAGATCGTAGCAAACGATATGGGTCATAGAGATTACGTTGATTCTGGCTCAGGTAACAACATCTCTTCTCTGAGCGCAACCATTTGGTCGGCCAAAGTGCCAAGTACTCCATTGATAAATCGAGGTGCGCTGTCAGAACCGTATGTTTTGGCAAGCTCAACAGCCTCGTTAATGGCAACTTTAACGGGTGTACTTCCTTCTATTAAAAATTCAAAAATAGCAATTCGGAGAATATTTCTGTCAATAACAGCCATTTGATCAAGTGGCCATTCGGGGGCATATCTAGAAATTAGTTTGTCCATCTCATCTTGGTGTTCAATAACACCGTGCACAAGCTGAGATGCAAATTGGGTACCAGAGCTTTCCATCGGGTATTCTTCAACCCGTCGCTCAATTATTTCATCAGGCGGATGATTGGCGATGTCGTATTCGTATAAAGATTCTAACGTAACGCGTCGCGCTCTTCTTCTTGTTTTCATATATCTAACACAAACACCTATTTTTTTAATGTAAGATGTGTTGTGCAAAAACAGAACATTTGACCCAATTTTTACTTATTGTCAGTTTTTGTCCAACCCTTATCCAGTATTATACTATATTTGTCAATTTATTTCTTCTTAATTTATTAGAAGATGTTCCTACTAAACCTTAAAAAATCTGAATTTGAAAAAGACTATTGGCAGAAGCCAAATTACATGGCGATTCCACCATCAACATTGATCACTTGACCCGTAATATAAGAAGCCTTTTCGGAGGCTAAGAAACAAACCAAATAGCCTACTTCAGGCAAATCTCCCCATCGTTTAAGGGGGATTAAATCCATGTAATGGTCTTTTACGTCATCTGGCAAATCATTTGTCAATGCAGTTGGGAAGAAGCCTGGGGCAATCGCATTCACAGTAATTTGTCGTTGTCCAAGCTCTTTAGCAAGTGATTTGGTGAAGCCAATGATCCCCGCCTTAGAAGCAGCGTAGTTTGACTGACCAGCTTGACCCGTAATACCAACAACAGAAGTGATGTTGATGATGCGTCCACCTTGTTTTTTACGCACCATCGGGCGTGCAGCAGCTTTACAAACATTGAAGACGCTTTTTAGATTGATATCAATCACGTCATCCCATTGCTGTTCTTTCATGGTGAGAAGCAACGTGTCGCGTGTTGTGCCCGCATTGTTCACAATGATGTCAATTTTGCCAAAGGTATCAACGGCCGTTTTAATTAAATTCTGTGCAGCGTCAAATTCAGCAACATTAGCCTGAACGGCGAGTGCATCGCCACCCGCTTCTTTAATTTCAGCAACAACTTCCTCAGCTGCTGTCGCGCTTGAGTTGTAGTTCACCACAACCTTAGCCCCATGCTTAGCTAACTCTTTTGCAATCTCTCGTCCAATACCACGAGATCCACCTGTAACAACTGCGACTTTATCTGCTAACACAACATTTACTCCACGTTAAACTTAATGCGCTTCACTTGACGATTGATGCGCTTGACTAAACCTAGCAAAACTTCCCCAGACCCCACTTCCACAAAGGTATCAACCCCTTGCTCTAAGAGGTATTTGATGGTGTTGGTCCATTGAACAGATGATGTGAGTTGAGCGTTGAGTTCTGCTCGAATCTCTTCAGGTGTTGTTAAAGGCTGTGCCGTCACATTCCCAATAATAGGTACCGTTGGGGCGACGATGTTGGTGTTAGAAACGGCCGTTGCAAATTCATCACTGGCAGACCCCATCAAAGCAGAGTGAGCCGCGATCGTAATGGCAAGCTTGACCACTTTTCGAGCGCCAGCCTCTTGCGCCAACGTCATGGCACGTTCCAATGCTTCTTCATCCCCTGAAATAACAACCTGACCGGGACAGTTATCATTTGCTAATTGAACCGGTTTCCCAACCTCGTCAGATGCTTTTTGGCAAAGATCGGAAACGGTCGGAATATCAAGCGCTAACAAGGCCGCCATGGCACCGGGGGACTTAATGCCAGCTTCCTTCATCAATTCGCCACGTTTACGTACGAGTGACAAGCCTTCTTCAAAAGTTAGGCTACCCGCTGCGGCTAAAGCTGAAAGTTCGCCTAAGCTATGCCCCGCCACAAAAGCAGGTTCATCCCAGCCCTGTTCACGCATCACTGCCAAAGCCGCAAGGCTCGTCACAAAAAGCGCAGGCTGTTGATTGACGGTATCAGTTAACTCATCTTCTGGGCCATTAAAACAAAGGTTTGACAAAGAGTAGCCTAATTGAGCATCAGCTTGCTCAAATAGAGCACGCGCTGCATCAGACTTTTCGACTAAATCAGCGCCCATTCCTACTTTTTGTGACCCTTGGCCGGGGAATAAAAATGCGGTACTCACAACAACTTCTCTTCAAAAATAAGACCCTAAGGATTTCCCTTTTGAAATACAACGCTACCCAAAAAGAAAACCCTTAGGGTCTCCACTGTTTTAAGAAAAAAGGCCGCTTTTAAACGGCCGTTTCTATCTCTAGTTTATTCGCTCGCGGGGAAAATTTGTCGTCCACGATAGATGCCACAGTCAAGGCAGACATGGTGTGAACGCTTCATTGCGCCACACTCGGGGCATCGTACAAGATGGAAAGTTTTAATTGCATCGTGTGCACGACGACGGTCACGGCGTGCTTTAGAAATTTTACGCTTTGGTAGAGCGCCCATATCATCACCCTCTAAATCTAAGTAAATCACAAAAGAACAAAAATCTGCACAAATTTGGGTTATTTCAAACTGCTTTCTGTTCTTCAATAATGTCCAATATCAAAATCGCGATACAAAAACCGCGACTGACAATTATAGCCAGCTCATCTTTTGTGTCAAGGCGCTTTTTACCCATCAGCGACCTCCTTATTATTTGGCAAATTCATGCACAAATAAAAGCGATACCTTTCCCCTTTCTTTGCTTCAATTTCAACCATCACTCATTAGAAAATGCTCCCCAATTCAACCCTGCTATAATACGCGGGATGGTTAGTGAACAGATTGTATGGAATGATGTGTGGCCGACAGTTGAAAAGCTGATTGCTGCCACATTAGATGAAGATGGAGCAACGATTGAATCCTTGTTGGTCCCCGGTGAACAAGCTCAACAGATGCTTGAATTTTTTGGGTTTCAAGTGTTTGATGTGCTTCTTAAAACAGTGTTGGGGCGTGGCAACTTGGCTGTTACGCGCGCGATTGAAACAGAAAACGGCCGTTTTATTCACATTGAGTACACATGGCCAGAACCTGGTGCAGAACCCAATAACTACACAGCTGCTGATGTTGTCTCAGTCTCTTTAACCCAGTTTGATGGCGAATGGAAAATTATTGATGTCAATCCAGCCAGCACCGATATGCCCCTCACAGGACCACGGGCAAGAGGCGTACTAGCGTCAACCCAAGCGCTCACTGAAAGTGGCAAGGTTCCTTCCGAGCCATGGATTTTGCCAATCGCCTTTTTTGGCGGCGCTTTACAAATTCCAGTGCAAGCTGAAGCCATGGCAGATGAAGTTGAAAGAGTGTTATTGCCCGGTTTGCAACATCGAACTTATGGGGCCGTTTCACTGATTCGGGCACGTAAAATGTGGCGTTTATTTAAAGAAAAAGCGTCCCCGGATCTTAGCAAGCCTGCTGGCTGGGCAGCTGCCATTGAATTTATTATGAGCGAACAAAATATGCGTCAGCTTACCCAAGCGGCCGTTCGCAAAAATTATGAAGTAAACCTTTCCCTCATGGTTCCACGCATCAAGCAGATCAAAAAAACATTAAAGATTCAAGGACAAGATGAACGCTTTAGCGATCTTCAACCGACCAGAATTGTCTTTGATGATCAGGCTGGAGGTAACAGCGAATGAACAAGAAAACGATCAATGATGTGGATTTAAGCGGCAAAAAAGTTCTGGTACGTGTTGATTTCAATGTACCATTAAGCAGTAAAGACCCTCAGGATGATATTCAGGTCACCGATGATATGCGGATTCGGGCGGCCTTACCGACATTAAATGCTATTTTAGATAAGGGTGCCGCTTTGATTTTGTGCTCCCATCTAGGTCGCCCCAAATCACCAGACGACACGCAATTTTCAATGGCCCCCGTCGCAAAGAGGTTAAGCGATTTGATAGGCAAGCCTGTTCAAACGGTCAATGATGTTATAGGTGACTCGGTAACGGCCGTTGCTGAAAAACTACAGCCCGGTGAAATTCTCATGCTTGAGAACACCCGTTTTCACCTTGGCGAAAAGAAAAATGATTTGCAGCTGGCCCAAGCTCTCGCACAGTTAGCTGATGTTTACGTCAATGATGCATTTGGCTCGGCGCATCGAGCACATGCTAGTACAGAAGGTGTCGCTCGCCAAGTTCGTGCAAACGGAGGGGCGGCAGTGGCTGGCTATCTAATGGAAAAAGAGTTAGCCGCGTTAGGAACGGCCGTTACCAATCCCGAGCACCCGTATGTTGCCATTATGGGTGGGGCAAAAATTTCAGACAAAATCAAGTTGATCGACAACTTGCTCGATACGGCCGATAAGATCTTAATTGGTGGGGGTATGGCAAATACCTTCCTTAAAGCCCAAGGTCATGAGATGGGAACCTCGCTCGTTGAAGAAGATGCCATTGAAGAAGCCAAACGTTTGATGGATGTTGCCGGCTCCCGCCTTGTGCTCCCCGTCGATCTCGTGGTGGCCGATGAATTTTCAGCTGATTCTAAAGCTAATACCGTTCCCATTTGGGCAATTCCTGTCTCCAAAATGGCATTGGACATTGGACCAGGCACCCTTGAACGGTTTAATGCAGAGCTTCAAGATGCTCGTCTTGTTGTTTGGAATGGGCCTATGGGTGTTTTTGAATTTGAAAATTTTGCGGAAGGCACCAATGGCTTAGCTCATTTGCTAGCTGAATTTGTTGAGCATGGCACCAAGGTGATGATTGGTGGGGGTGACTCAGCCGCTGCCGTTCGCAAAGCAAACTTGGCTGACAAAATGACCCACATTAGCACCGGTGGGGGTGCGAGTTTAGAGCTTTTAGAGGGTAAATCGTTGCCGGGAATTGCGGCACTTGATGATTAATTGGGTGCTCTGGGATTTGAGATTAGGGATCAGCCGTTTTTTGATCTTCTGTCGCCGGTCCCTGAGCACTTTTCTCCGATAATGTTTTGAACTGCTTACTTAACCAGCGAAGTGTGGCAGCAACCCCTTTTTTTGCTTCGGCTTGCCAATCTGTTTGACGAATGCGTTCTTTGGTGGCTTCTAATTGAGCTTTAGCCTGTTCTTCTGCTGCTTTAACCACACGCTCTTGAACCATTTGTGAGCTTTTTGCAGCCACTTTGCTAGCCCCTTTTCCTATTGTTTGGGTGACTTTTTTACGAGCCTCAGACTGCCAAACTTTTTTTCCAGTAGAAACGGCCGTTTGGGCCACCTTTTGCCCTATTTCTTTTTTTGCATTGCGTTCCGGTTCGGGAGCAGGCTCTTCATTTAAAATCTTGATTTCAATGTCTTGGTCCATGCATTCACCTCACTTGCCTATACGGCAAGGTGTGTGAGCGGTTGCATAAATTTATATTAAGAAGGTTGGGAAATTATGAAGCCTTCAGTTCGACTTGCCCTGATGGTGCAGGTTCTGCATTTTGCCGCAAGGCATAGATGGATTGGATAAGCGTGCTAACCACCGTAGCATAGGCAATTAGCTTTTGGCCAGTGACTTGAATTTGTAAGCCACGAAGCGTGTCAATCGCTGGCCCTTCCGACAAAAGCCAATAATACGCAATCAACAAACCCGCAAACACAATAAAAACACCTGCATATCGATTTGGGTAAGACTTCTCTAGAAAGATGGCCACAATAAACAAAATAACCGCTACAGGAAACGATCCAAATGCCCAAAATACAAAATCGACATGGGCATCCATGTATAAATTAGCTGGAGTAAAGGCGACCCCCATAAAGCTAATACCTGAAACAATGCCAACAATCATGCCCAAGCTACTCACAATTTGTACGGCCAAATTGCTTTTAAAAAATTGTTTGAATGCGATAAAAAACAGGACCAACGTTAAGCCGGATAAGTTAAGCGCGATAAAAAACAGGACTGCAGAGATTGTGTTTGGCTCCCCGTTATAGGTTTCAGTTAACCCTAATTCGCTAAAGAAATTGGTAAAGAACGAGTAACCTTGACTATTCTCATTACGCGTTGAGCCACCGGGGTAGAAAAACATGGCGACTGTCGTTAGCACAACAAACTGGATCGTACTGAGAATACCGAGTTTAAATGCGGTTTGTCGGAAAAATGGGGTTTGAAACATGGGATACTCCTCGCGAACGTGAGCTTACTCAAAAAATCGTTCAGAATGATGACAGGCAACTTGATGAGAAACGGCCGTATTTAGCTTCCGCCACTCTGGTTTTTCACTTTTACAGACATCCGAAGCATAGGCACACCTGGGGTGAAAGTGACAGGCTCGCGGAGGGTGCAATATATCTGGGTAACTGCCAGCAATTTGTATAGGCTGACGCTTTTTTTCTAAAGCATAATCTTCAAATGGGATTTGTGAAATTAAGTACTGCGTATAGGGGTGTGCCGGATTGCTAAACAATGTATCAGCATCTGTTAGTTCAACCATCTCACCTAAATAAAATATTCCAATGCGATCAGCAAACCCTTTGGCTTCCACTAAATTACTGGTCAGAAACAAATAGGTCAGGTTGTGACTCTGTTTAAGTTCAGCGAGCAGTTTAGTAAACGGCCGTATCAAAAGGGGATCCAACTTTGCAAATAGATCATCAAGCAACAAAAACGAAGGATTTGTAGCCAAAGCCCGGGCCAGCACAACACGCTGTCTTTGCCCACCAGAGAGCTCATAAGGGTAACGCCGTGCTACATAAGGGTTCAGTCCAACCGTTTTTAATAATGATTTGACTTGAGGCAGTACATCATCTTTGGCGGCAAGATTGTGAATTTTTAGCGGCTCACCCACAATATCCAAAATCGTTAAGCGCGGATTAATTGCCATATACGGATCATCGAAAATTATCTGCATTTTTTGCCGCAGTGTCTTTTGCGCCCCCCTCCGCGCCTTGGCCACATTTTGGCCATTGAAAATCACCTGCCCAGAGGAAATGTCTTCGAGCTGGACCAATGATCGCGAAAAAATAGATTTTCCAGATTTAGGCGGCATCACGAGAGCGACGGTTTCACCAGGGAAGATTTCGAGCGAGACATCTTTATAGATTGGTAAATAACCGACTCGCCGTTGAAAAATGCCGCTACGGATAGGGAATTTCTTTTCTAATTCATGAATTTTGATTAAAGGTTGTGCTTTTTGTGCATTCATCACCATAAATAGATTGTATCTAAAAGAAATGCGTGTGGCGATGAGAGGTTGTTGAGTGTTTATTGAACGACGAATGGGCCTCTTTTATGATTACCCCATGACGTGGCATTCTATCTTTCATCGGGCAAAAGCAATTGTCTTAGCATTATTGCTTGTGTTCGTCCTAAAACCCCAATGGCCACAATTTGGTGAAGAAGCGTATCAGATTGAAGCGATTATTGGGCAGCGACAATTTGATTTTTTGATCTGGGAG
>JANQSK010000572.1 GCA_028284105.1 Anaerolineae bacterium | reverse complement strand
TCACGATAGGCATGCGCCCATTCAAATAATGCCTGTAATCCGTAAGCGGCCGCATGATGAATCGCTACGCCTAACACCGCAAAACCGTTTAAAACTAATAGTTTTCTTGTCATAGTGCACTCAGGATGGAGAAAAGAGCTGAAGAAAAGAGCTAGAGAAAAGAGCTAGAGGGAGGTATGCGCCAACGTGTTGACTATCCTCCAAACTCTACACTCCACACTCCATCCTCTACTCAAAGAGTTTCATATCATTCATTACTCGGTAAACTTCTCGAGCAACGGGCTCAAAACGATCGATAGGCCAATGTGCAAAATCAACTTGCTCTTTAACGCCTAGCGATTTCAAAATCTTATCTACATCAATAATTGAAAAATCAAGTTCGCGTGATAGATCGGTCAACATCAAGTTGAATTGACGACGACGAATAACCTGCGGATCGCGCACGAATTGATAGTTATAAATTTGCTCGCCGGGTTCCAAACCCAACATGTTAAAAATCATGACGTGCTTAGTGCCGGTTTTTTCACGTAACAGCCCAATAAGACGGCGGAAATTTTCGCGAGACTCTTCCAAAGAGATTTTGCCAATCTTTTTGAAGTTTTTATTGAACCATTGCACAGACGATAAATCATCAAGTACATTGCTCATATTTTGGTTCAACCACCAACCGCCGGGATCTACCACAAAGCCGTGTTCACGGTGACGATAGGCACTGCGCACCAAGTCTGGTCCCATTGATAAAATAACAACACTCTTTTCAAAAGTTTCGGGTCCAGTTGGGCCAGGCACAGTAAAAGTTGGGTCGAATAAATCCGCATCGAAATAGCGTGGATTAAGCTTTAATTTTTCTGATACCTCTGCCAATAACTCCTTGGGAAATTTATCCATTTCAAGGGTTTGCAGCATGATATCTGTTCGGGTACTAGCTGCCCCAAATCCAGAACGCATAATCGCAGCTGTTCCGTTTAGGGTAGGTTCGATGAATGGTTCACAAGCAAAAATCGACCCAACGTCGCATCCTCCGCGAAGATAAACTCCGACACGGTTACGGCGAGCTGAACCATTCCAAAAATAAACAAAGTTATGTCCTTGATAGCGTTTGTCGAGTTTTGCTTTAACGCCTTTTACCTGACGTTTTAAGAAACTTTCGACACGAGATGGTGCTTTGAGAGCCATATTGGTTTCCTTATATTGAGGTCCAGTTGATGCTGATCCTCAATCGCTTACTAATCTTCTTCCTCTGCTACATTGGCGATGACACGAAAAGCAGGGGCTGCATTAATGACGGCTTCGTCAAGTGGTTCGTCTGCGCTTGTGGTAATGGCAGCAATAACATCCCCAATTTCTCGTTCATCTCCTTCCTGCGCTGAAATTTTGCGCAAGAACCCCATATCGGATGAGGTGACAGTGATGTTGAACTCGAGGCCGCGAATGGTGCCTTTAACAACATCAACGGTACGAGCCTGACCTTCTTTGACACGCTTGAGTTTTGTGATTTCTTCAACTTTGATTTCAAATAGTTCATCACCAAAGTTGATGTAATCCCCTTCTGCTTTGTGCCACTTCACAATTGATCCTTTATTGACCTGACGGTCAAAATAAGGCATCTCTAACTTTAAAATCATGTTTACCGACTCCTGTGGCCCATCTGCACGAGCAACGGCCGTTCCTCGAAAAAGCCCACATCTGTGATGACGCGCACAAATTCATCACGAATCGCTTCATATGCCATTTGCGAATATTGGAATCGCTTAATGACATTGTGTTCACAGCCGATTTCGGCCAAAATGCGATCCACGTCAATAAAGGTGATCCCTTCAGCAAAAGAGGCTTCAAGCATCGCTAAATTCAGGCGATTCGTCATGATAGTTAATGTGTCTTCTAAGTGGCTAAAGTTGTGTGGCTCTGGAGCAGGGTCGAATGAACAACAGCCAAACATTACAATATGGGCTGAGGTTTTATCTTTTAGCGCTTTAATCAGCGACATTAAATACGTTTTGTAATCATCAGCAGAAGCTTGTTTTACTTCGCTATAGTTGTTTGTCAGCCAATCAGCCTGCTCTTGTGTCCAAGCGGATTGCCAATTTTCAGGTGGGCAAACCAAGGTGCCATCATCATGGTGACGCCACAATGTGGCTGATAGATCGGGTTGAATGGAAAAAACCAACAGGTCGATCTCTTCAGTAAAAATTTGGCTGTCAAATTGAGAGGTTAATGCTTCAGTTAACCCAATGGCTTGGGCATCTTCTGGCAACCCAACACCATTGAGCTGTTGGTGAAGCAGTTCGATACGGCCTGCTGATTCTACCGTTGCTTCGATTTGAAAACGGCCGTTAAAATTTTCAGCAATCTTCTCATTAACGCCAGCTTCCAATTGAGACCCACCATTTGCCTTTGAAAGCAACGCATTGGCCAGGTCTTCATTTCCTTTGATAAACAGGCGAGTCACAGCTTGACCCCCCATCTTCGGTTGTACCATGTTGAATACTCCTATGAAGGATTATTTGAAAGAAAGCAACGAGCGAAATAGATGATAAACACCCATTTCGCTTCGTAACTGTTTGTTATGCTTTAGTTTGAGGGGGGAATCTTAAAGACTAACTTTCTCAATGATTTTTACCATGCCAGGATCAACATTTGGCACATCTTTATGGTTTACCATTTCTTTAAAGTTATCTGAACGCGTTGTCAACATCGATACAGCATGCATTAATTGACGCACATCTTGTCGTTCGAGTTTAATCGCATCTTTAGCTATTTCGCTTACGCCAGCGTCTTCAGTGTAATATTGTGGCAATGCCAACGAGCGTGCAATTTCTAAACGACCACGGAGTTGACGTTCAAACAACTCTTGATTGCGCGCTGTGTTTTCTGGT
>JANQSK010000187.1 GCA_028284105.1 Anaerolineae bacterium | reverse complement strand
CGATTGCTATCAAAAACGTGGTCACTTACATTTGAATTAGATTGTTGATCGAGGGCTTGACGAAGACGGTGGAAAGATATTCTTAAATTGGTGCGCGCTTTGCTGTCAACATTATTGGACCAAAACATGGTGGCTAACGCATGTCTTGATTGTGGCATATCACGCTCAGTCGCTAAGTAGGCCAGTAATGCACGTATTTTATCGGTACGAAAATGTATAGTTTGATGATTGACCTCAGTTTCAAATGAACCAAAGGCCTTTAATTTAAAGGTCACAACTTCCCTAAAATATTTCCAAGAAGACACCAGTTAGAGTGATTTATCTTACCAAACCCCTCTGTAATCGCAAATATTTTTTCGATTTTTCATGATAAGTTCAAAGTTTTGAAATGGGTTGGATACGATTTGGATACGGCCGTTGGTGATAATGGTATCACTACAGCTTTTTACCACGATAAGAAGCTGTTAGTGTCTTAACGTTTTGAGGGGCGTTAGCAGGGCGACCTAGCAATAGGTCGCTTTGTCGTTTAGGCTTTCTGATCAAAGCTTTGCCCTTAACTTTTCTCAAGAGTAACGTTCTCCTTTTTATGCTGTGCTTGCATAGGGGTGTGCAGGCACAGCAATTTATTCATCCCCTCGCTTGCTCCCACCCCCTGCACTGCTATAATCCACTCGTTTGCTTTACAAATTTGAAATAGGGTTTTTCGTAAGTTAAAACAGTGAATCCGCTTCGATTCATGTAGATCATTACGAATAACCAATCTTAGGAAAATATGGACAACAAAGATTACATTTGGCTTGTTGCGATTCTTGCAATTGTAGGCGGCGCAATTTTTCTGGTGCAGAGTCCAGATTATCAGATTCGCCAAGGTCTCGATTTGCAAGGTGGACTTCAAGTCTTAATGGCTGCTGATTTACCTGAAGATGTTGACGTGTCGCCAGCGGATATGAATACGGCTCGGCAAATTGTCGATCAGCGAGTCAACGCTTTTGGTGTAACTGAACCCATTGTTCAACTTGAAGGGGATCGCCGCATTTTAATTGAGCTTCCCGGTACGGATGATCCACAAAGTGCGATTGATTTGATTCGAGAAACGGCGCTTTTAGAATTTGTACACAGTGGCTCAACACCTTTGCCACCAGGGATGTGCATTCGCACTTCATTAAATGAAGGCCCTTCACGCTGTGAGTTAGCACCTGGCGAAGACATCACTGATGAAGTAGAAAACCCAGCACCGACTTATGAAACCGTGATGACCGGTGCAGGTGTTCGTACGGCACAGGTTCAAGGAGATATTCTGGGCGAGGTTCTGGTTGCTTTTACGCTTCAAGCGGACGAAGCAGATATTTTCGCTGAATATACAAGGCAGAATCTAGGCAACTTTTTGACAATTGTTTTAGATAAACGCGTCATTTCGAGTCCTCAAATCAGTTCAGCGATTGATGGGGGGCAAGGGACGATTACCGGAGGCTTTACTTTTGAAGAAGCTGACCAATTGGCCACCCAATTGAGATTTGGGAGCTTGCCCATCCCGCTTCGTGTAGACAGCACGCGTCAAGTTGGCGCAACTTTAGGGGAACTGTCAATTGAAGCGAGCATTCGTGCTGGTACGATTGGCGTTATTGTCGTTCTTCTCTTTATGCTGATTTACTATCGTCTCCCTGGATTTTTAGCAGACATTGCTTTGATCATTTATGCATTACTGAATTTTGCGATTTTCCAATGGTGGGGGATTACGCTCACGCTTCCAGCAATTACGGGATTTTTGCTGTCTACGGGTATGGCAGTTGATGCGAATATTCTCGTCTTTGAGCGACTCAAGGAAGAGTTGCGTCGAGGCACTCAGCTTGAAGACGCCATCCAGCTTGGTTTTGATCGGGCGTGGTCTTCGATTCGAGACTCTAATATTGCGACGTTCATTATTTGTTTCATTTTGTGGAGCTTTGGGCGGAACTTTGGCGCAAGTACGGTTCAAGGGTTTGCTATCACGTTGGCGATTGGTGTGGCATTGAGTATGTTCACGGCCGTTATTGTGACTCGCACATTTGTCCGTATTTTTATTGGTCGAGCGATTGAAACATTTCGCAATCGACAATGGTTATTGGGGATGTAGGCCAAGATGTTTGAATTAGTACAAAAACGACGACGATACTTTATCTTTTCTTCTCTCCTAATTAGCATTGGGATTGCAGTGATGATCTTTTCTTTTATTCAAACCGGTGCCATCTTCCCGTTAGGTGTTGACTTTAGAGGTGGGACCCGCCTTGAAGTTCAATTCACCGAGCCAGTCAGCGAAGATGCTGTCCGTGATGTTTTTAGCGATTTTGGGATATCGAATCCAACAGTCACAGCGCTTCAGGGAGAAAATCTGGAAAATGCGTGGCAGATTCGCTCTGAAACAATAGATACAGATTCTGTTCAGCCGCTTGTTGAAGCACTTGGCGAAATTGCACCTTTAGTGCCAAACTCAACCGACTTACAAACAGTGAGTGCAACTGTGGCGTCTGAAGTGACGCGAGCCGCGTTTATTGCGATTTTGGTAGCTGCTTTCATTATTCTCTTTTACATCATGTTCTCATTTCGGCAGGTGGCAAACCCTGTCCGATATGGTATCTGTGCTGTTGCGGCCATGATCCATGACCTCTTTATCATTTTTGGTTTTGCTGCTTTGACAGGGATGTTCTTAGGTTGGGAAGTAGATTCGCTGTTTTTAACGGCCGTTCTCACCGTCGCCGGTTTTTCACTTCAAGATACGATTGTGGTGTTTGACCGAATTCGTGAAAATAGCATTCGCCGCCCTACCGAAAAGTTTGAATTGACGGTGAATCGTTCAATTCTTGAAACCATTCATCGATCACTAGCTACCCAGCTCAATGCCATGTTCGTGATGGTCGCTATTTTGTTATTTGGTGGCGCATCCGTGAAGCCTTTTATTGCAGTCTTGTTTGTGGGCTTATTGAGCGGGACCTATAGCTCAATCTTTACGGCCGTTCCTTTGCTTGTGGCTTGGGAGAAGAACCAAATTCCATTTTTAAAAGCGTAAGCCTATTCCGCACGTTTTAGAATGTTCTAAAACGTGCGGGGAATAAGTGGGGTCAAGATTTTTTGAAATTCAGGTTAAGAAGCTTATTACTCTTACTGTTATGGGGCACCATGGTGGCCTGTAATGCCTCACCTTCACCGTCTACCTCCCCTCCACCAGAAACGGCCGAAACGGGCCTGCTGCCTTTACCCACACCCCAAGATGTTCCGCCGACGTTTACCCCGTCTGGGCCAGAAATAATTGATACGCCAACCACCATTCCAACAAGACCACCCCAACCGACTGAAATTCCAGACACGCCAATTCCATTTGATGATGTTGTGGTGACCGCACGTGTCCGTATTCCTGCCATTAGTTATGATCGGCGCTTGGAAGGGAATATTGGGAGTGAGCTCATTTTTGTGGATGAAACAGCAGGTAAGGGACAATTCCGAGCCCGTCAAGCGGTTATTTTGATAGAACTCCAACAGGTGCTAGAAGAGTTGGTACTTGCCCCTGTGCCAGATGGATGCGACCAATGTGTTGATCTTGAAGTGACGTTTCCACTTGAAGAAATTGAATTTCGTGGCTGGCTTCAAGACCCTATTTTATTAGCGAGCTTAGAGAATCTGTTTTCAATAACGCTTGGGCCACACTTTTCGCCAGATGCCGTTGCAGGGCTTCGACGAACGGCTTCTCCTTATGCCCCATCTCAAACATTAGAAGTGCAAAACAATGGAACGGTTCATATTTGGCAAGCGAACCAAGATGCTGTTGTTGCGTCGTTTGAAGCATCAGAAATGCTCACAACGGCCGTATCTCAAACGATCAACACGGCATTCCAATCACAATATGCGGCTTCTTGTGAAGGGGTGCCAATTGAGACATTGATGCTTAAAAGTGAGTCAGGTGGGGTTCAGACCATTACGATTGCTTGTCCTGCATTTGCGATTCCTTTGCCCATGCATGACCTCTATGTGCAGTTTGATAGGTTGATGGGCGAGGTCGTTTTGGACGCCATTCCAGCACCTGAAACAGGCATTCCATTAACGGCCGTTCTTCAATATGAACGAGAAGATAATGTATCTTTGCTGGTCGATTATCAAGGGGGAATGTCGCTTGTGGATGCTGCAGGCACCCTAATCACTGACACGCTTTCCATTGAGCAAATCACGACATTAACCACTCCCTTGATTGAAAATGGAATGGTCTCACTGGGGTTGACGACTTTTGCATCTGAAGAAGAGAATACGGCCGTGTTGCTGATTCGTGGTCCTCAAGGGTTGTATGATGGGGCGTGGATTGAGACTCAAACAATCCCTGAGCTAGAGCCGTTAAATAGCTTTGTAGATAATTATTTGAATATCCCGTCTGAAGATTCCTCTGATGAAAGTGAAGAAGGGGGCACGCCAGAACCGACTTCGGAGACACCTACCGCACCCCCTGCTGAAACGGCCGTTCCGACTGCCACCGCAACACCATAAAACAAAAAAGCCAAGCATTACTGCTCGGCTTTTTATCATTCAATCACATTGAATGGACTATTGCATTGGTGGGTACCGATTCTTTTCCAATAAAGTTTGGAGCTCGTCTAAAATAGAAGCTTGCTTCTTATTGGTTGCGACGGCCCATTCCGTTGCTAAGCGGTCTTTTAAGCGGCGAAGCGCACGCTGTTCGGTCATTGAAAGCGACTTATGTTGTTGTCGCCCCCATAAGTCACGAATTAATTTCGCAATCGCAGGAACCGAATTTTCAGTTTGAACTTGTTGAATGCGCTCTTTGCGAGACATGAAATTGGGATCCATATGAGTGGCGGGTTCAGACAAAATGGTAATCGCTTCATTGATTTCGGTGGCCGAAGCAATGGGCCGAAACCATGAATTATCGATTTTTTCAACGGGCAACCAGATTACAGAATCTGGTGTTTTTACTTTGTAATATTCAGCGGTTACTCCGCTTATACTTCTTTGCTCACGTTCCTTTATTTGTCCGATTCCGTACTGACGGTGTACGACCCAATCACCTTCTGACAACATTGATAGACTCAAAGACATGGACGACTCCTTTTTTCTTCGTTGACATCAATTGTTTGTAAAACGCGGCTCCTCCTGAAAAATCTGATTTGATCGACAAAGCAACAGAGGAACCTGCAAAAGGTGTGAGACTTCTAAATTGGGTTGATTATTGGACAGGCAGGGACAGCTGTTGGTTGCTGATCGAGGATTGTGTTTAAATTGAAATATTCTGCAAGTTAACACTTGGGTATAGTAAAAGATTTACGACCTATTTGTCAAGTTTATGTAAATGGATTTTTGTTTCTATTTTTAGTGGTTTTACCGCTTTGCAAAGTTGTTGATTTATGATATTATTCCCCTCGCTCTCACGCCTATAATAACAATAATTAATAGGCTTTTTCGGAGGATAGTAACTTTGGCTAATATTCAATCTGCAAAGAAGCGCATCCGTCAAATTGAAAAACGGACCGCTCACAACAATATTTATCGTTCATCAGCACGTACTTACGTTAAGAAAACCCTGGCTTTAATTGAAGCTGGCAAACTTGATGAAGCTGAAGAACAAGCGAAGAAAGCATACAGCACCCTTGATAAAGCAGCGCGCAAGAAAATCTTGCATCCACGTAATGCTGCTCGTCGTAAAGGTCGCTTAGCAGCTCATCTTGCTGCTGCACGCGCAAAGTAATTTTTTCGCAACTTTTATAATGGTAAATAGAAAACATAGCTCTTTTAGGGCTATGTTTTTTTTCGTTTCTTCACACCCTTCTTGGAGTTAATATGTTTGAGCAAGATCGCCTTCTGGTTCGATTACAGCAGCGTGTCATGTCAGAAATGCATGTAGCCGCTTGTTTTATGTCTGGCTCGTACGGACGACGTCAAGAAGATGCTTACTCTGATATGGACGTGGCGCTTGTTTTTCGGGCCGGGTATCAACGTGAAGATGCTTGGGCTAAAAGAAGAGAATTTGTGCGCTCAATCACGCCCTACGTGCCTGTAAAATCATTTGATGGGGATCACATACGGCCGTTTTTCCATATCGCTCTCTACAGTAATGGCACTAAGGTTGATTTTCGCTACGAGCTTCAAGAAGAGATGATGCCTAATCCCTGGGATCGTGATTTGCGGATCATCAAAGACGATAATGGGTGGGTAGAACAATACCAAGCGCGTTGCGCTCAAATGGTACACACCTTACCGCGAATAGAGCGTGACCAATTGATGGCTTTAGATGAACGGTTTTGGGTTATGTTCTGGGATATTTTTCGGCTGGTTCTTCGTGGGGAAAAAGATAAACCATTTCCAATTTACTTGGAACTGACGAGCAGTACATTACCCGTTTTAATCAGCCAATTACCTGAAGGCTCAGGAGAGCGGAACGCTTTATTGGTGGCTTCATTTAATCAAAACAACCCCACAACGAAGCATCATTTAAAGCAGCTCTTAGATGCCTATGTGGCCGCACGCAATCTCATTGTGCAAAAACAACATTTGGATGTGACGTTTGATACAAAGTTTGAAACGGCCGTTATCGGACTCGTTAATCGGCATGCCCGATAATTTTTGTGCGGTAAAGCTTTTTGGCGCTTGAGTGCGCCATCCACAATTCATCACCAACCCAAGTCAACCCCATCGCTAAGAAATCCGTTTCAACACGCTGTTTTTCCGAGCCTGTTGCAGCATCAATTTCAAGAATTGCAAACTGTTGCTTATCACCCGCCCATTCAAAATGGTTTCCAGACTCGTTAAAGGTCATCGGGTAAGCGATACTAAGCCAGAGTGAGCCATCTTTATAGGTTAGTCCACCCCCAACAAGCGGCACTTTCAAGGAACTGATTGTTTCACCGCTATTTGGGTCAATCTTAAACAGTTTGCCGTGCTGCTGAGAATTTGCCCATAAATGTTGACCATCCCAGGTTACCCCAGACAACCAGCCGTGTTCCCAAACCATGATGGTTTGGTCAAAGTCATTGGTCTCAGGATTGATGCGGCGCAGCGTGCCCCCATCGTGGAGTGATTGCCATAAGTTTGTGCCGTCCCAACCAAGCCCGCTCAAATTACCGGGGCAGACGAGCTCGATATCATGCTCGCCATCCTCAGGATCGATACGGTAAATTTTGCTTGTTGCGTTGTCGGTGTTCCAAATATAACGGCCGTTCCATGCCAAACCGACAGGACTGCGACCAGGGGAATTATATTGTTCTTCAATCAAAAGCTTACTCATACTTAAACCTCAATTTGATTGTACTTTGAACCGAGACGATCGTAAATAAGAGGTTGTTAAGAAGGCGCCATTTAATGATTCCGTCACAATGCAGAAGATGAGCTACACTGGAGGTGATTTTTTAAGTGGGGGCAACGGGGTCAAGCGGCGAAACTAATGTGTGACTGACTTGTTGAGGAGGAAAAATGGAACTCATTATTCGAAATGCAAAATTAAGAGGGCGCGAAGGGGTATGGTCAATTGGGATTGAGCAGGGGCGAACTGTCAAAGTTGCACCATCCATCGACGCTCAAGCTGAGCAAATCATAGACGCAGAAGAAAATTTAGTGACCGAATCGTTTGTGAATGGCCATTTGCATCTTTGTAAAGTGTATACAAAGGCGATAGCGGGGGATACGGCCGTTGCTGCCTACACAAGCGGCACCATGGGCAATGCGATGACCGCCATTGAAAATGCTGCTCGTGTCAAAGAACAGTATGATGAAAGCTGGATTATTCACAACGTCCGCAGAGCACTCGATCTAGCCGTAAAATATGGCAACACCCATATTCGTGCTTTTGTAGATACGGACACCACCGGCAAGCTCGAAGGAATCAAAGCCGTACTCAAAGCAAAAGAAGAGTATCAAGAGCGGGTTGATATTCAGATTGTGGCTTTTCCACAAGATGGCGTGCTTCGTGACCCTGGCGCTGAAGATTATGTGCGAGAAGCTCTTGAGATGGGAGCCGATGTTGTGGGTGGTATTCCTTGGATTGAATATACGGATAAGGATTCTCAAGAGCATATCGATCGCATGTTTGCCTTAGCCAAGACCTTCAACAAAGATGTGTCTATGTTGATTGATGATGCGGGGGATGCCAATCTGCGAACATTAGAAATGCTGGCTGTAAAAACGATTGAAGAAGGGTGGCAAGGGCGAGTGACAGCCCAACATGCGAGAGCCATGGCGCTTTACTCCGAACCTTACTATCGCAAAGTGGAAGCTCTTTTGAAAAAGGCGCAAATTGGGGTCGTGAGTGATCCTCAGACAGGGCCACTGTATGCACGGGTTCGTGATTTATATGATGCGGGTCTTGGAATTGCGCTTGGGCAAGATGATATTGCGGATGCGTATTATGCGTTTGGCCGCAACAACATGCTGGAAGTGGCATTTTTAGCCGCCCATCTCATGTGGATGACGACGTTTGAAGATATGGAGATTTTATATGACCTGATCACAACAAGAGCAGCACAGGCACTGGGTATGAATGACTTCCCCCTAGCGGAAGGGAATGAAGCTAACTTAGTTGTCTTGAATGCGGGATCGGTTTGGGAGGCGATATGGAATCATGAGGCACCTAAGGTCGTGATCAAATCAGGCAAAATCATCAATGCTTAGGTGAGAATAACAAGAAAAGTGGCATACTCATTTTCTTGAGTATGCCACTTAATTGAATCTAGTCAGATTTAACAGTAACAGGATGGGGGAAAACCATATTAAAAAGGTATCCTTCTAAGTTAAATGGATGTTCCATGGGTTGGGTGTTGCCATCTTCGTCAGTAGCGCGTGTCATGAGCGTGTGATTTCCAGCCTCGGGATTCCATTCAAACTCGAAGAGGGTCCAAGCATATTTCATAATTGGGGGAATTAATCGTGCTTCTTGCCAGCTATGTCCGCCGTCGTCAGACCACTCTACTTTTTTGATAGGCGCGTGAGGCGAACGGCCGTTTCCCTTGATAATTTGCTTGCCTGCCTGCAGTTCTGCATTCCAAGCTAAGGCCAATGTACTTTTGATGTTTTGCGTGGTGATGAGTTCACCTAGTACGTTTCCGTCTGGTTCCCATTCAGGGCCAATAAACACATAATGTTCTGTATTGCGGCGAACGTAGATTTCTTCGGTTGCAGCGACAATTTCACCAACCCATTTCACGCTATTGGTCCCAATCCAGCCTGGAACAATTAAACGGAATGGATAACCATGGTCCGGCGGCAATTTATCCCCATTCATGTGGTAGGCCAATATGGTGTCGGGATCGAGCGCCTTATCAATGGGCATAGGCCGACTGACGCCCCCTTCAGCAGAATCAGCATCTAATCCCTTGGCATTGATCACAATAGCATCCGGGTTTAGCCCTGCTAATTCCAACAGCGTGCGAACTGAAACCCCCGTCCACACTGCATTCCCAACTCCCCCAATTCCCCAACGCAGAGAGCCAAACTCATCATCTTCCGGCAGTTGTCCGTTGAGAATATCCTCATACCGTTGCCGTAGATTACCAGCACATTCCAAATAGGAAATAACAGTATGGCTGGGTAATTTAAGCACCGCTTCATAGCTTAGTTCTATCGGCTTATTCACCCCATCTCCACCAATTTTGAGCGTATAACCCGTTAAATCAATGGGGGGCGTATAGGTTTCATTGCAGACAAAAAAATGATCATTTGGTGTAATAAAGTCAGTTAATAACTCCGGTTTAGTCTCCAAACTTTCCCCATGTTCAATAAATGGGGTTGGATCTTTTTGCCAAGGGTTTTCCGGTTTTTCAGACATACTTCCTCCAAAATTAGGGTTATTTTCGTGAAGAATTTTATTCAGCTACTTATGTGATTTACATAAATATCAACGGCATCAAGAGGGCATGATGAGCTATCACCTGCAAAGTCAGGAAATCGATCAATAACCCAAAGCTGTCCAGATTTCTTATTTAAAAGAAACGTCCAATTTCTGCTGTAGTTACAAACGATGTGAAGATATAAATCAGGGGAAACAAGGTCTGCTCCGCCATCAAACATCCGCTCGAAAAATCGACTATGAAATTGAACTCTAGGATCTTCAAATGGTACTGACTCGAATCCATATTCAGAAATAAACGCTTCACTATTTTGCTGAGGGATTGTGGTTTCAATGAGTTGAA
>JANQSK010000511.1 GCA_028284105.1 Anaerolineae bacterium | reverse complement strand
ACGCAACCTGGTTTTACAGCAACGGCCGTTACCTGCGCTGGAGTGATGGCGACCCTCATTTAGATGCCAACACGAACGCGCAACTTGCTTTTGATAATGTGGTGCTTATTGCTGCTAATCATGTGGACACCGATATCTTTGAAGACACCAATGGGAATCCGTCTGTTCAGATTCAAATTTGGGGAGAAGGGCCTGTTTCGGTATTCAGAGATGGCATGCGCATAAACGGCCGTTGGCACAGAGATGACCCCACCCACATGTTGAGTTTATTTGATTTAGAAGGCAGGCCTCTCGCACTCACCCCAGGAACCAGCTATTTTCATCTAGTGCCTTTGGGTTTTGACAGACTTAATGTCACGCCCTAGCATAAAGTGATATGACACAGAAAATCAAAAATGCGAGCTGGAGCCGAAAAATCATTTGGATTGTGTTAACTCTCATACTCTTTGTACCAGGATTTATATTCGCCTTTTTCAATTGGCAAACCATTTTGGTCGCTTTTTTGCTCTACCTGCCTCTGACCATCATTGCTACATTTTGGATGGCTATTCGCAAATCAGCTACGTTTAAAGTAGCAGGTATCGGATTATGGTTAGTCGTACTGCTAGGCTGGTTAACCTATATTGGCCCATTTGTTCAGGCAATCTTTGACAATATTCCCCCCGGTGATTTCTAAAAATGGAGCTATTCTTTTTAAACTCTTTTGTATCCCAATCATGAATAGTCGATTAATTGCTTTACAGAATGATCGTTCTGGTATACCATGCATTTCAGAACGATCATTCTTGTAAGGATTCGATATGGCACGACACAAAGAATTTGAACCAACCCAAGCCCTTGAAAAAGCCATGTGGCTATTTTGGGAACATGGGTACAACGCAACCTCAATCGGTGATTTGGTTGAGGCAACTGGCGTGCAGCGTTATGGTCTTTACAGCACCTTTGGAGACAAACATGCCCTATTTTTACAGGTGCTCGATCACTATTTAGACAATTGGGTTAGTCAAATGGTTCGCGGTTTAAAAAATGACGATGCAGATTGGTTCGCGGTACGCTCCTTTTTTCTGCAGTTTAGAGAGCTCGTTGACCAATTCGATAATCAAAAGATGGGGTGTTTGATGTGTAATTCAGCAACCGAATTAGCCCTTCATGATACGGCCGTTGCTGAAAAAATGAACATCTACGAAACCCGTTTAAAAACATTATTTGAAAAAGCAATTCGGCAAGCTCAAGCAGTAGGCCAACTCGGAACAAATATTTCCCCCGAAAAAAGCGGGGCATATCTTGTGGGCATTGCTGTTGGACTTTTCAATTTGTCCAAAACGCCAATGCCTATTCAGGATCTAAACAACTATGTGAACACCGCACTAGAAGGTTTAGAGGCGCTTTCATTCGCTTCAAATGGGTAGAGGCCTACTTTAGGCGGATCGGCTTCGACAGGCTCAGCCATCAGACCTGAAACGGTCAAAATAGTAAGCTTCTCTTTTTTTGCTCAAATTCCAGAACGATCGTTCTTGTTTAGTAATTATTTTTCTCAAAAAGGAACCACATCATGAGTAACAAACCAATTTCAGCAGATTTTCCATTTCAATCCCGATATATCAACATCAAAGGCTCACAAATGCATTACATTGAAGAAGGGACAGGCGATCCCATTCTGTTTTTGCATGGCAATCCCACCTCTTCTTATCTATGGCGCAACATCATTCCATATGTCACCCAGCAGGGACGTGCCATTGCCCCCGACCTCATCGGCATGGGCAAATCAGACAAGCCTGACATACCTTATCGCTTTCAAGACCATTATGACTATCTTGAAGCGTTTATCGAGGCAAAGAATTTAACAAATATTACACTCGTGATTCACGATTGGGGCTCTGGTTTAGGGTTTCACTATGCGGCACAGCATCCTGAAAAAATTAAAGGGATCGCCTTTATGGAGGCCATGATACGGCCGTTGACCTGGGCAGACTTCCCATCCGACTTCCGACTAGGGTTTAAACTGATGCGCACCACAGGCATCGGTTGGCTAATGCTTGGCTTAGCGAATGGATTTGTTAAACAGGTTTTACCACAATCTATCGTCCGTAAACTTACTGCCGAAGAAAAACGAGTTTATGGAGAACCCTATCAAACCATTGCGAGTCGCAAGCCAGTTCGTCAATGGCCTTTAGAAATTCCCATTGAAGGGACGCCTTCCGATATGCACACCCTCATCTCAAGCTACAATCAATGGCTCCAGAAAACCGATATTCCAAAACTCCTTTTTTATGCTCAGCCTGGGGGTTTGATTCGGACAGAGATGGTGCAATGGCT
>JANQSK010000508.1 GCA_028284105.1 Anaerolineae bacterium | reverse complement strand
ATTGGCTCTGATACGGCCGTTCAGTTTGAAAAGAATCAATTTGACCTTTTTAATGCCGTGGCTGACCAAGCAGTGATTGCCCTGCAAAATGCACAACTCTATCAAAACTTAGAGGCAGAAAAACAACGCATTATTGAAGCTGATGAAGCAGCTCGAAAAGAGCTTGCCCGTGATTTGCACGATGGGCCAACCCAAACGATTGCAGCCATCGCCATGCGCGTTAACTTTATTCGCTCTCTTATTTCAAAAGACCCCAAACAAGCCCTCTCAGAGTTGGCCAAGGTTGAAGAGCTGGCTAAGCAAACGTCAAAAGACATTCGAGGCATGCTGTTCACTTTACGGCCGTTAGTGCTTGAAACACACGGCTTAACTGCCGCTGTCGAAACCGTCATGAATCGCCTACGTGAATCTGACAACATGAATATCGAGCTGATTGGTGGCGAAAATGGTGATTTACTCAATGAATCTGCTCAAAGCGTCGTCTTTTCAATCATTGAAGAAGCGCTTGGCAATGCGCGTAAGTACGCTCAAGCAAAGTTAATCCAAGTTCGCTTTTGGCAAGAAGAGGACCTGTTTGTGGCCGTGGTGCAAGACAATGGGGTTGGGTTTGATGTTCAAGACGTCAATCAAGATTATAGCTCGCGCGGTAGCCTTGGCATGGTCAACATGCGTGAACGGGCAGAACGAATTGATGGTTCATTAAAACTACAATCAGCTCCCGGTCGCGGAACGGCCGTAACGCTTGTCGTCCCCCTTAAAAAACACGGTAAACAAATAGCCGCATAATTTGACCCTGCTATAATTTGCCTATTGTGCAATTGGCAAATCAAAAATCCACTCTCCAAAAGATTCCATTAATTTTGCTCCTAGCATTGCCACTGCTAGGTTTTATCTTAATTTCAATCTGGTTCCCTTTATTTCCCCATTTCAATAGTGTGCCGCAATTGGATGTGCGCTCATTTACCCCCTCATTACTCTCGGGGTTTGTTTATGCCATTTTTGTCATTGGGTTATATGGGCTGTATTTGCATATTTATCGCCGACTTAACGCTAAGCACGACAATGTCTCGCTAGGTCAGTTGCTTTTCTCGGCCGTTTTGTATGGTCTCCCCCTTTTGTTCACCTACCCAATCAATGCAACCGATTTGTATCGATACATCATTCGAGGGCGCATAAAAAGTGCTTATGGGTTAAATCAATTTGTAACCCCTCCCAATGCCATTCCAAACGATCTTTTTGCAACATTAGCCGGTGAGTGGGCCGATGCGACCTCTCCCTATGGCCCAATATGGGAGCTCACTGCAACGGCCGTTACGGCTATCACTCAAGATAATCTTGGAGCCGGTTTGCTCGTGTTTAAGAGTTTGGGGCTTCTGTTTCATCTCGCAATTGGGGTTTTGATATGGAAAATGACAAAACGCAATTCCCTTGCGGCAAGCTGGCTCTGGCTAGGCAATCCTGCCTTGCTCTTTATTTTTGTTGAAAATGGACACAATGACGCCTTGATGCTTTTCTGGGGGATGTTGTCATTTTATTTTTTACAAGAGAAACGGCCGTATCTTGCCATCGTTTTTGCCATTTTTGCCCCTCTCACAAAACCGATAGGGCTCCTCATTTTGCCCTTTATTGGCTTAGCCGCTTGGAGACATCTACCAAGCTGGCGGCAAAAAACAATTTACACCGTTGCCTCGTTGGGATTGTTTGTGGGGTTGGCCCTATTGGTGTTTTTGCCATTTGGCTCTCCACTGGCTTTAGTTGAGCGGCTTCAAAATGAACTGATAGGCGGAGCCAGCTTCTCACCTATGACTCTTGTTATTTTGATCCTTATGGAGATGGAAGCCTCATTTTCGTTTGCACAACTGTCGCTGATTGTTCAAGGGCTTTTTGGGATTGTTGCTATCGTACTAATGTGGCAAACATTTAACGGCCGTTCTGCTTATCAAACCGTCTCAAACATCTTTGGCGGCTATCTGCTCCAAGCGTTTAATTTTCGGCTCTGGTATGCCAGTTGGCTTTTCCCATGGCTCATTGTTGAAGAACGTGGTGATTCATTTTGGCTCAATACGGCCGTTTACTTCCTGCTAACCAGTCAGCTGTCCGTCATCATTTATGGCCATATTCGGTTCTTTTTACTTTCTGGGGATATCTTCTTCGCTCACCTGCTTGGCGTCGGCTTTACTTTTGGGCTCCCAATCTTACTTGCCCTCGTCTATCCAATACAATCCCGAAAATAATCCTTTACAAACTTTTCCCTGATGATTGTTCAGCATCTTTTTGCTTTGTATATTCATGATTTAAATACGCGCCAAACATAAAAATCATCGTCGTTATATAAACCCACAAGAGAAAAATAATAATAATACTCACGGAGCCGTAGACCAGGTTTGAACGTGTCAGATAAAGATTGATAAAGATTAAAAAGCCACGTTTAGCACCTTCCCAAACCAATCCACCGAGCACAGCACCGGGCACCACTTGCCGCCAACCCAAAGGAACATGGGGTAACAGATAGTAAAGAACGCCAAACAAACCAACGCTTACAAATCCAGACCAAAGCTGTACGGTATAAGGTCGATATTGTTCTAAATCATCTGGGATAAAAGAGTTGACAATGGCTCCAATCGTCCCTTCGGCAATAAAGATAATCAGAAGAGCAAAGCTCAAACTGAGCGCCATCAGCATTGCAAACCCGCGCCGCCGAATAAATGAACGTTTTCGCGGTACGCCCCACATCCCATCTAGAGCTCGTGTAAGCTGGGTAAAAATATTGGAACCCGACCAAAGTAAAATGCCTAACGCAATACCCGTGACAGGAGCACGGTTCCGAATGATGCCCGAAATATTGGCCCCAAGGAGATCGCTAATTGCAGGAACGATAAACTCAAGTTGCGTGACGACTTCGCTTTCAACCCAAGAAGGATCAACCCAAAAACTTGCCACGGCAACAGAAAGTAGCGTTAGAGGAAATAACGAAAATAATGTGAAGTAGCCAATAGCTGCCGCAACAAGCGCGGTTTCAGGTTCAAAGGTGTTGCGAATAGCCCGGAAAAGCACCTTAAACCACCATTGACTGTGTTGTGCTAAATATAACAACCAAAGATAACTTTGGCGCCAAATTTTTTGCACTTGACTTGATTCAACCATAGTTTTGTGATTGGCAGATAATGCTTAAAATTTGCTAAGTTTTTTTCTGCCAAATTCCCTAGAACCCGTTATTCGTCTCATTGTTTCCCTCAAAACAAAGGGGGTTCTTACAAAAAGTATACTCAGAGAGCGTCTTTTACAAAATGGGACATTTTCGCCTGAACATGATACCATTTCTTAGTATGAAACGCCCAACATCATTACGTCTAAATCGCTGGCAAGTTCCACCGACAATGCCATCTGAGTTCAAACAAAAGTTTAGCGACACCAACCCCATCTTATTACAAATTCTATATAATCGGGGACTTACACAGCCAAACCTCATCCAATCCTTCCTCAGTGGACGATATCTTGAAAAGACAGATCCCTTCCTTCTTCCCGATATGGAAAAGGCTGTTTCACGGATTGAACTGGCTATTGAAAATGAAGAAAACATAGCTGTTTATGGGGATTTTGATGCAGATGGTGTGACATCAACTGTCTTATTGACCCAAGCTCTTCGCGGTCTAGGTCTTTCTCGAAAACAAGCACAACCATATATTCCCAATCGTGTTGATGAAGGATATGGCCTAAACAAAGAAGCGATTGCCAAGCTCAAAGAGAAAGGGGTCAGCCTGATCATTAGCGTTGATTGTGGTATTCGCTCTGTTGCTGAAGTGGAATATGCCAATGAATTAGGCATTGACATGATCATTACCGATCATCACAGTGTTGGCGAAGCATTGCCCCCAGCAACGGCCGTTATTAATCCCAAAATCGAATCCAATCAATATCCTGAAACGATGTTGGCTGGCGTGGGTATCGCCTACAAGCTAGCGCAGGCTCTTCGTCTTGCAATGCCCGAAACGGCCAAATTCAAAGATGATGATTTAGTGGATCTTGTGGCAATTGGCACCGTGGCAGATCTAGCCCCACTATTGGGTGAAAATCGCAAGCTGGTAACCAATGGCTTAAAAATGCTAAACGAAAAGAAGCGCGTCGGTTTGATTGAGCTTGCCAAACAGGCAAGAATTAATGATCAAATCACGGCCGAATCAATTGGATTTGGGCTTGGCCCGCGCATAAATGCCGCTGGGCGGTTGGCCCATGCGTATACAGCTGCCCGTCTTCTTTCGACAGAAGACCCCATTATGGCGCAAAGCTTGGCCGCCGATCTCAATGCACTCAATCAAAAGCGCCAACAGCT
>JANQSK010000493.1 GCA_028284105.1 Anaerolineae bacterium | reverse complement strand
AAAAGCCCTGTCCCGTTGCTAAACGATATAATCCAGAGACCCAAATGGCTGTAAATAAACCAAGAAACACGAGTGAATAAAGCAACCACAGCGTCGCACTTGACCAGTTGCCGAGCTGAGCCTGTTCAACAAAACGGGCCAACGCCCCTGTTGGAAACCATTGGAGGATGTTTAACGGCCGTAATGCCATAATGGTCTCTTCATTGATTTCTGTGCCCAGTCGAGACATCAAGGAGATAAAGCCCTGTTGTAAAAAGTAGCAGGAACCACCCAACAGCGAGAAAAAAATGATGGTGATGTCACGGAAGCGACGACTTTGCACGATACCACCCAAAACGGTGAGCACTAGCTGTCCAATAATGACGGCATGCGCATACCCCAACACAATGGCTAACAAGACGGGCAGTCCAAAGCCAAAGCCAAAAATCATTGCCCCAAATAGCGGCAAAATCAGGAAGGTTGGGTAATCAAAGACGGTACCAACGAGGGTTCCTAAAATCATGTCCCGCCGGGACAGAGGGTAAATTAGCAGCCGGGTAATGTCCATGCCTTCATTAACTGAAGAAAAGACGAGCGGGAACACAAGCCAGATAAACCAGAGCACAACAAAAACGCCACCAAGCAGACTTGTATCCAAATGCTCGGGCAGGTTTCGATAGGCAACGGCCGTTCCCCAAGTGGCACCAGCCACCATTGGGCCAAAGATCAAGAAGACAAATATCGCCCCAATGATGCGCCCTCGTTCTCGGGTAAATTGGCGAACGGTTAGCTTCCCTCGCAACCAAAGCATTGGCCGGAGTAAGCTGGGGTTAGAAGACGTCAACTGTTCAGCCATGACAGTTTGCTATCTCCAAGCCCTTCATCTTTTGCGCCAACTGCTTTTAGGAAGAGTTCTTCTAATGAGGTGTTATCACCCGTTTGCGCCTGGGCACGTAATTCTTCGAGCGTTCCTTCAGCTACTAAACGGCCGTTTGCAATCACGGCCAGTCGGGTACAAAGCCGCTCAACCACCTCCAAGATATGTGACGAAAAGAAGATGGTCGTGCCACTCTGACGAAGCTGTTGCAAAACATCACGAATGATCCGCCCAGAAATGGCGTCTACCCCTTCAAAGGGTTCATCTAAAAACAGCACCCGAGGAGAGTGAATAATGGCGGCGGCTAACGCTGTCTTTTTTCGCATCCCATGTGAGTAATCAACGATGAGCTTGTCGGCTGCATCGGTCAAATCAAGTAGTTCCAAAAGCTCTTCGCTTCGCCGATTGACCTCATCACGCGTCACACCATACATCGTGCCTGAAAATTGAATAAATTCACGCGCCGTTAGCCGTTGATACAGCTGCATACCTTCAGGAAGAACACCCAAGCGACGCTTTGCTTCTAGCGGGTTTTCCCAAAGATTGATGCCATCAATCAATGCTGTGCCTGCCGTTGGACGCAACAATCCAACGAGCATATTAATCGTTGTAGATTTGCCTGCTCCATTGGGGCCTAAAAAGCCAAAGAACTCCCCTTCGGCTACCTGAAAGCTGAGGTCAGAAACGGCCGTTTTATCGCCAAAAACTCTCGTTAATTGTCGTGCTTCTACTGCGTAATTGTTCATAAAATTGTGCTAAGTGTTCCGAAGTTTCTAAATTGAAAAACATGTTAGCAAAAGCTTCGGAACCTCTAGGAAACGAAATTTGAAGCTGTCATTTTATTCAAAACTGGAACTTCGTTTCACTTAATTAATAGGTATCAAGTGTCACGTTTTTGAGTGTTGATTGTAAGTTCGATTTGGGACATGGTTTACATTGTTCGCAAATCGTAAATAGTAAATCGCAAATCCTTACGACCTTGTCACCGTAATCAGTTAGCGTAATAATACCAACTATCCAATCGTCAAACGAAAAAGGCAATCGTATGAACCCACTTTCACATGAGCAACTTAGATACCAAATCGACCCCAATCAGTTCGAATTTGATACCACCGAATCGATAGAAGCCAGCACCCAAATTATTGGTCAACCTCGCGGCACACGTGCTATCGAATTTGGTGTTGGCATTCAGAGCGAAGGGTATAACATTTTTGTTTTAGGGGAAACAGGCACCGGTCGTGCCACGGCAATTAAACGGTTTCTACAGGCTCATGCAGCCAAGGGGCAAACACCAGACGATTGGATTTATGTCAACAATTTTGCGGTTCCACACGAACCTCGTGCCATTGAAATGCGCCCTGGTGAAGCAGCTCCTTTTAAAGAAAAAATGGCGACTCTGGTTGAGTCGATTCAACGCGACTTGCCAGCCGCTTTTGCCACCGATGCGTATCAAGAGGCAGTAACGGCCGTTCAGCGGGAATTTGAAACACTCCAAAATCAGCAGCTGGCCCATGTCGATGCCACTGCTCGGGAGCAAGGCTTTGCGTTGATTCAAACGCCCAAGGGATATGTCATTACCCCCCTTGTCGAAGGCAAGCCTATCAGCCCAGAACAAGCCGCCCAAATCAGCCCAGAAGATCGCCAAAAGCTAGAAGAAGTGCAACGTGGTTTAAATCAGGTGCTTCAAACAGCTATGGAAACCATTTATAAAGCGGATCTGGATATCCGAGAGCGCCTTGTTGCCATTGATCGTGAAGTGGCTGATGGCGCCATCCTGCATCATTTTGAAGCACTACAAAAACAATATCCCGGTGAAGAAGAGCTGCTTCTCTATCTGAATGAAGTGCATGACGATCTACTGACACAGCTTACAACATTGGTTCCCACTGAAGGAGCACCTCAACCACAAGTAGATCTACGCCGCTATACGGTCAACATTTTGGTTGATAATGATAAAGTGGAAGGCGCGCCCGTTATTTTAGAAACAAACCCGACCTTTCATCGCCTTTTTGGTCGAATTGAATATGAATTGATGGGAGGTGGTTTAACGACTCACTTTTCCCTAATCCAACCCGGAACTGTTCATCGCGCCAACGGTGGCTATCTTATTTTGATGGCCAGTGATCTGTTAAAAGATGTTCGTGCTTGGGAAGAGATCAAGCGCGCTGTTCGTCATGGGGAACTTCGTGTGCCAATCGCGAC
>JANQSK010000483.1 GCA_028284105.1 Anaerolineae bacterium | reverse complement strand
ATTGGCTGCGCTGCTGTCCTCAGCATAAAGCGTTAAATGCCCGCCTCGTTGAAGGGTGAATTTTCCTGAAACCGTCATGCCTTGAGCCATCAAATGTACTTCTTGACCGTCAAGATAAAAGCGATTCCTGCGGTTATCGGGATCATCATCAATTTGAATATAGCTGATTTCGCAATTGGCTATTTGTTGACCAAAGCTGTGCTCTTCCTCAAAGACTTTAAAGAGCTGAATATCATTCCGAATGAGCCAAACTCGTTCATTGCGAACCGCTCGATAAGATGGTCCATTTTCGAACTCCACCCGATAAGGGCTATTCCGTTTGACCATGAATCGATACCCTTCTTGCCCAACGAAATTACCAGGACCTTCTCCCAGAAATTGGACTTCACCCGTGAAAGGATTGGCCCCTTCTAACCCAGATAATGAGAGAGGGGTTTGGGTGGGCAGAAGGCTTAATGTTGGGCTTGATGTGGGCGTGACGGTAGATGTCGATGTGGGTGTTAGGGATGCTTGAGGAACTGATGTGTTAGCTGGTGGTCTAGGTGTGGGTGAAGGATTTTCTCTACAGCTAATCAATGCTAATAGGATAAATAAAAATACAACAAACTTTGATGCACGACGGCAACGATAACAGAACATACAACGACCTCCATGACCGCACTGCTGGGGTGGAGGGAACTATGGGCGGTACTTCCTATACTTCTTACTGGCGATATGTTGACAGCCGTTTGGGGGAACGGCCGTAAAAACTGAGCACACGAAAAATTCTTACGATGAGTATACAAACATCCTTGCCAGTGCCAAGCGTGATGAGGTCTTAATCACGCGTTGTATACCTGCTCTTTACGCTCTCTTTTGTTTGTAAATAAGACGGGAAGATAGCGTGTCAGGATGATTGGACAAAATCAATTGGGGTGCCCATTTTCGTTGCTTCATTCAACGATCAACGGCACAAATTCAAATTTGGTTACATCAACCAAACCCAAATCTGAAATGCGTAGCTCAGGAATCACCACTAACGCTAGAAGGCTTAACTGCATGTATGCATTGTTCAGCTCACAGCCAACTGCTTTAAATGCATTGACCATCTTCTCTGCTTTTTGAGCCACAATTTCTGCTCGTTCATCTGACATGAGGCCAGCAATGGGGAGTTCAACAAGGGCGATCTCTTTGCCATCTTCAAAGACAACAATGCCACCACCCACTTCGCCTAGACGGTTGGCGGCAAGTGCCATATTTTTGCGACTCGTCCCTGTCACAATCATATGGTGGCTATCATGAGCAACGGAGGTTGCGATAGCACATCGTTTGTTGAATCCAAAACCTGTTACAAATCCGTTTACCACATTGCCGGTTCCTTGATGGCGTTCTACAAGGGCAATATGGGCCACGTCTAAGCGGGGGTCGGCTTGAATACGGCCGTTTTCCACCGGCACAACACGCTCTTCCAATTTTGTGGGGGCTTGATTTTCGATCACGCCAATTGCGCGCACCTTGACAGGCTTGTCAGCTGTCGGGGCCTTCACTACAAAATCTTCATTTGTAAGCGTCTTGCCGAGGCGAATTGTGTTTTTAGCTGAATCGGGATAGGTGTAAGGGGGCAGGTCAACAGCCATTTCACCTGATTGTGCTAATATTGCCCCGCCACTAATGACCATTTCTATGGGAAGCGAGACCAAATCGCTGCTTATGATGATATCCGCATAGCGACCGGGCGTGATGCTGCCAACATCCTTCTCAACGCCAAAATGTTCGGCGGTGTTTAAGGTAGCCATTTGGATAGCTGTGATGGGCTTAAGCCCCTGCTCAATCGCATGGCGCACAACGCGGTTCATATGACCATCGTTGATGAGCGTCCCTGAGTGGCAATCATCTGTGCAAAGAATAAAGTTGCGGCTATCTAATCCCTGTTCGGTAATCGCCTTCACTTGAGAGGCCACATCGTGCCAAGCGGAGCCCAAACGCAGCATCGCTTTCATCCCTTGGCGTACACGAGCAATGGCATCTTCTACGCGTGTGCCTTCATGATCATCAGCCGGTCCACCTGCCACATACCCATGAAACGGCCGTCCTAAATCCAATGAGGCGTAATGTCCGCCAATCGTTTTCTTGGCCTTCATTGTTTCTGCCATTTCCGCGTGCATTTTGTCATCATTCATGAACACGCCGGGGAAGTTCATCATTTCACCTAGACCAATAATGCCGGGCCAAGTCATTGCTTCAGCGACCTCTTCAGGGCCAATACTGGCCCCTGGCGTTTCCAAACCAGGGGCGGAAGGCACACAGCTAGGCATTTGCACATAAACATTCATCGGGAGCGTCAACGCTTCATCATGCATCAATCGAACCCCATCTAGACCTAACACATTCGCAATTTCGTGGGGATCAATGAACATACTTGTGGTGCCGTGCGGAATCACAGCACGGGCGAACTCGGTCACGGTAATCATGCCGCTTTCAACATGCATGTGCGCATCACAAAGCCCAGGAATCAAATAACGGCCGTTTGCTTCAATCAGTTCGGTGTCATCACCAATCGTATGGGACGCATCATCACCCACAAAGGCAATGCGTGATCGATAAACAGCAATATCAGTATTAAGGATAATTTCGCCACTGTGTACATTAACCCAACGGCCGTTTTTTATCACCATGGTGGCTGATTTTCGACCCATAGCCACATCTACTAAATCTTTTGCGAGTTCATGCCAAGGCTGTCTTTGTGTCATTGAGACCCTCCAATAAGCGTTGTTCCGGTTTTGAGGATTGATAATGGTATTCTTTAATTCACAACAGGTTACTTCAGTCTACTACACAACTCATCTCTATGAAACTGAATAGAAGATAGAATCAAACATTTATTACGAATCACAAACCAATTTCTATCATATTTTGCAATTTTTTAATGGTAGATGAATCTGATGAAAATGAATGAGTCGTTTTGATAGTAAATGAGTACCAAAGCAACCCCAAAATCACTGTCTGTTACAATTTTCGTAAGATAGCGTTCATAGTCTGATACTGGCTTATTCACCTAGAAGTCAGAAGCAAGAAGTTTGACTCAAATAACGCCGATAAACAATTAATGTTTGGGGAGCCAATTCCAAACCAATTGTTCACAATCACAAAATAATACTGCCGCTTAACGTAAATATTGATTGAGTAATTGTTTGTTCACTATTTGTACATTGCGGCCACTCTTATCATGACGAAGAGGAGTCTTAATGATTCATAAAATTCAAGCATTTAAAAACAGCTTTGTTGCCTGTTTTTTGCTCTCATTCATAATGGTTCTCGCTGGAAGTAGCGCCGCTCACCCCCAAAATGTTTCCGCTTATATTTTGGAATCTGTTTCAGTAGAAACGGCCGTTACGGCCGTTGAGCAAGTAGGTGGTGTTGTGACCCATGAATTAGGCATCATTGATTCAGTAGGTGCCCAGTTAACCGAAGACCAAGCTGAAAGGCTACGCAAGAATCCCAATATTTTGACTGTGACAGCTGACCCCGAACTCATTGTAAGCAGCACAGGTAATGTGGCAGGGCATAATGATTTTGTCCAGCTAACACGTGCGAATCGACTTCATCAACAGGGCATTACAGGCCAAGATGTCACCATTGCTGTTATTGATACAGGCTACTGGCCAAGCAACCTCACCGACATGACCGACAGCGGAGAAACACGTGTTTTGGCGCAGTATGACGCCATAAATGATCGAATTGATAGTTGGCATTCTACACCTGTGTCTACAGATGATAATGGGCATGGGGCGCATATAACGAGCATTCTTCTTGGCAGTCGTGAGGTTCTTAATCGACCTGATAATGGTCTTGTCGCGCTCTATAATTTTACAGAGGGTGAGGGTGACACTATTTATGATGTTTCAAATGTTGGGGTACCGCTTAACCTCGTTATTGAAGATGTCGATGCGGTTACTTGGGGTGAGGATTCCCTTGAAGTAAATCACCAAACACGGATTTATTCCCCTACATCTGCCACTAAAATCATCAACGAATGTCAGAGCAGTAATGAGCTATCGATTGAAGCTTGGATTACTCCCGAGAACAGTTCACAAAGTGGCCCAGCACGCATTGTGACGCTTTCAGAAAATTCAAGTAATCGTAACTTTACCCTTGGACAAGAAGAGGACAGTTTTGATATTCGAGTCCGAACATCGGAGACAAATTCTAACGGGATTTTGAATTTCCCTTCTAACTCTGGGGAAGCAACAACATCGCTCATGCAGATAATTGTCACCAGAGATGTTGATGGCTTGGTCCACATGTATAAAGATGGGCGTCTGATTGCAACTGATTCTGTCGGCGGCGATTTTTCAAACTGGGATAATAGCTTCCAGCTTGGTTTGACGAATGAGTTAACCAGTTCCCGCTTTTGGAAAGGTGAATATCATATGGTCGCTGTTTACTGTCAGGCTTTGTCAGAAGATGAGGTGGTACAAAGTTTCCAGGCCATTGAGTCACCCATGCAAAATTCCCAGACGGCTCAAGTCAGTATGCCCCGCCATGAAGAAGGGTTAGTTGCCCTTTATGATTTTGAGGAAGGGAGTGGCAATATTATTCATGATGTGTCAGGCAACGAGGATCCGATTGACTTGACGATTGCGGATGAAACGGCCGTAACTTGGGGTATTTCCCATCTCTCAATCGACTCACCGACGCTTATTTATTCAACGGAAAACGTAGAAAGACTCTCTAATCGTTGCCAAGATAGTCGCGAATTGACTGTCGAGGCGTGGGTAAATCCGGAAAACCTTGCTCAACGAGGCCCGGCCCGCATTGTGACTTTTTCAACAAATACATCAGAGCGAAACTTTACGCTTGGTCAGGATTCATCTGCGTATCACATGCGACTACGCACAACGAAGACTGGCAGTAACGGTAGTAACGTTTTCTCCCGATATAACATTAACCATACCGTGGCTACTGAACTAACACAGGTTACTTATACACACAGTGCCTCAGGGTGGGATCGAATTTTTGTTAATGGTCAGCCCATCCGCTCCAATTATACAGGTGGTGATTTTTCAAACTGGCAAGATGGCTTCCAGCTCTCATTAGCCAATGAATTGACAGGCAATCGGGCTTGGCTTGGTGAATTGCACATGGTTGCAATTTATTGTGAAGCGCTTGATAAATCAGAAGTGTTGCAGAATTTTAATGCGGCAAGTGACACCGTTGGGATATCACCAGAGGCAAATCTTGTTTCAGTGAAAGCGTTTAATGCATCAGGTGCGGGGCGATATATGGATGTGATACGGGGGATTGATTGGGTGGTTGCCAATAAAGATGCCCTGAATATTAAAGTGCTGAACTTGTCATTTAGTGCTGGACCACAATCACACTATTGGGATGATCCGTTGAACCAAGCGGTTATGCGGGCATGGCAAGCTGGGATTGTTGTAGTTGCAGCGGCTGGAAACAATGGTCCAGATCCAATGACCGTTGGGGTTCCCGGCAATGTTCCTTACATCATCACGGTCGGAGCGATTAGCGATAATTACACACCGCTAAATCCAAATGATGATTTCCTCGCTTCTTTTTCCTCAACGGGTCCTACTTATGAAGGCTTTGTAAAGCCGGACCTTGTGGCACCTGGTGGGCACATTATGGGTATTTTGCCAAAATACGCCCATCTCGCACATAAATATCCTCAATTTTTTGCTAGCGGAAATTATTTCGAAATGTCTGGGACGTCGCAGGCAACGGCCGTTACCAGCGGTATCATTGCGCTTATGCTCCAGGACGATCCTGAATTAACGCCTGACGATGTCAAATGTCGCCTGCTTGCTTCATCAAATCCGGCGGTGAATGACAAAGGTCAACTGGCCTACAGCATATTCCAGCAGGGTGCAGGTCTCGTTAATGCGTATGATGCGGTCAACAGTGAGGCAAGCGGATGTGCCAATAATGGCCTCGACATCGATAAAGACCTTGCTGGGGTTGAACATTATGGTGGCTTAGCCAATCAAACCAAAGATGGTACGTATCATATTCTCGGCATGGATGGGTACGCTTGGTCAGACGGGTACGCCTGGTCAGATGGATATGCCTGGTCAGATGGATATGCCTGGTCAGACGGGTACGCTTGGTCAGATGGATACGCCTGGTCAGACGGGTATGCCTGGTCAGATGGATACGCCTGGTCAGATGGGTACGTTTGGTCTAATGCGTATATGGGCATCTCTAATGCACCATAGCGAGATTGAAATTTAAAGAATCGTTTTTGTATAACAACCCTATCATTTTGTAGGGTTGTTTTTTTTTGTCAAAACGGCCGTTTTGCATCTCATTCTTCACACTTCTTACTTCCTAAATTCATCGACAAGCACCTCTTCATCATTCAATGGGACAAAAGCCCATCTAGAACTGGACTCATGCCCAATGTGGTATTTCATTCATTTCTCTAAACTTTGCTTATCAAATCACAAAGGATAGAGATTATGAATCTAACAATTGAAAATTTGAGTAAACGTTACGGCCGTTCTGCGCCGTTAAGTCTAGATAAAGTATCACTTGAATTGACCCCGGGTATTGTTGGGCTATTGGGTCCAAATGGGGCGGGTAAATCCACCATGATGAACATGATTGCGACGCTGATGAAGCCGTCAAACGGCCGTATTTTGTGGAATGGCGAAGATATTGGTCAAAATCCAACCCCCTTACGTCATCAGCTTGGCTATTTGCCTCAAGATTTTGGTGTGTATCCTAATTTAAATGCAGTGGAGTTTTTGCAATATATGGCTGCGCTCAAAGGGGTGTCAGCTCAATATGCCAAAACACGCATTGCCGAGCTGCTTCATCTGCTTAATTTGGAAGCGGCCGCTTATCGCGCTATCGGAGGATACTCCGGTGGGATGCGTCAGCGGGTTGGCATTGCCCAAGCGCTTCTAAACGACCCGAAACTACTCATTGTGGATGAGCCTACGGTGGGTTTAGACCCCGGTGAACGGGTGCGCTTCCGTAATTTGTTAGCTGACCTAGCGCATGATCGGATCATTATCCTGAGCACGCACATTGTGTCAGATGTGGAAGCAACCGCCAGCAGTATTGCGCTGATCAATCAAGGCCGATTGTTGAAGCATGATTTGCCTGAACGTTTGTTGCACTCAGTGGAAGGGCGCGTGTGGGATTGGGTGATTGACCATGAGGCATTAACGGCCGTTAAGCAAAAACATCTCGTTAG
>JANQSK010000472.1 GCA_028284105.1 Anaerolineae bacterium | reverse complement strand
CATCGCTTTTGAAATGGAAATATTTGAATACTGTCCAAGCAATCTCATGTTCAAACCTAATAATCATGGCTCATTAAAAAAAATGGCGCTTCTTTTGATGAACCTGTGTATGAAAATTAAAGAAGGCGACGGTGTTGTCACTCAAAAAGGTTAGATTGACAATATTACAAAAGTCATTACATGATGGAAGAAAAACCAAGCCGTTTCTTCGACAAATTGCTCTAAAAAGGGGACCGAGAGGGCCAGCAGCCCGAGGGTGAAGTTGTAGCCAGCGTGCACCATAATGGCGACCGTGGTGTTGTGCTGTTTCCGAATATAGCCAAGGATGAGGCCAAGGACGAAGATGAGGAGCGTAATGGGCGTAAACCCATATTGAACATGGCCGAGAGCAAAAATAACGGCCGTTAAAGGCAACCCCAGCACAGGTTGAAGCGCTCCCCGAAAGAGAACCTCCTCTCCTAAACCTGCTGAGAGAGCGAGGAGCCCCCACTCCCAAACCGTATCAACGTTTTCAAGCAGGACATCGTTTACTGTCGTTAATTGCTCTGCTTCTGTTGGATTCAGCGTACCCCAAACAATGCCCACAATACCCTGCAAAATGACCAATCCAAATATCCAGCGAAATGACAAAAAGAGGTCTGCGCGGGTGGGACTCACCAAGCCAAGGCGGCGCAATGTTTCAGGATAAGTCCGTCGAATGTAAATGCCAACCCCCATAAACCCAAGCGCTGAAAACAGCAGCCCTGGTGTAATGATGTCTAAGAGGGTGGCAGGCTCTGCCGTTTCGGAAAGCTGATCTAATCCACCTTGAGAAAGTATGAGGCCAACATTGCCGACTAAATAGCCGGCCGCTAATAACGAAAGTCCGTGAATCGGAGATTGGGGTTTGAAAGGGGTGTTTTTGAAGAGAGCGTGTCTTGTTTGACCAACTGTGACCAAGATCCCCCAAACGGCCGTTAATTGCAAAATGATGCCATAGGTGATGGGATCTTGTAAGTTAATGATGTTGCCTGCTGGTTGAATCGTATCTAATCGCGATTCAGGTAACACCACAAACAAAACACCTAAAATAAAAATGGGAATGTTTAATAAAAAAAGGAAGGCAAAGAAGAGTTTTGTAATACGCTCGTCGCGAATCCGGGCGATGACATTGGCGACAAGGATGATGCTGATGACGAATAAGAATAGCAGAATGTTTCCCATCACCTCTAATCATAGCAGACTTTAGAGGTAGATTTTACGGCCGTTTATGGGAAATCATCATTTACAAATATAATAGGGTGCAAATATCGAAAGCGTTAGATCTGTGAGGCGGTATGCACCGATTGAGTTTTTTGATTTTACTTGTGTTCCTGCTTGGATGCGCATCTCCTGTATCCAACACCATCATCGCCCCAAGCCCTGAAGCAACTCAACCCCAAATAACGGAGGCCCCCGTGACTGATCCTGTTCCTTTGGCTGAGCCCAACACGGTTACTTATCATTCAACAAACATTGATGGCATTGATCTTGAGTATGCCCTTGTTTTACCGGACTCATATGAGGTGGGGAAAGGGTATCCCGTGTTACTTGCCTTACCGCCTGGCCCCCAAACGCGGAGCATGGTGGATGCTGGGCTGGATGGCTATTGGACCCAGCCTGCTTTGTCTAGAGGGTGGATTGTGGTCAGTCCTGTTGCGCCAGAGGGTCAACTCTTTTTCCAAGGGTCTGAAGATTTAATCCCCGAATTTTTGCGTCGGGTTGCCGCGACTTATCCTCCTGAAAACGGCCGTTTTCATATCGCCGGTATCAGCAACGGTGGGTTAAGCGCCTTTCGAATTGTGTTGAATAACCCCGATCTATTTCACTCTGTGTTAGGCATTCCGGGATTCCCACGAACCAATCGTGATTTTGAGCAACTTAATCAAATTGTAGACTTGCCAATTTTTCTCATCGTGGGTGAAGAAGATACGCGCTGGCTGGAGGAGATGGAAAAAACGGCCGTTGCTTTTGAAGAGCTGGGAGGCAAGGTGACGTTCAAAATCGAAGCGGGTGAAGGGCATGTGGTTCGTTCAATATCGGGAGATCAGCTATATGATTATCTCGATACAACCCGTTAGTTATTAGCGGTTTAATCGCTGCAAATCCAAAGAAATTTTTATTTTTGCGCTGATTTTTGCAAAAATCTTCTGTTTTTAACCTAAAGTACTACCTCCGTTCACGCAATATTTCTCTTGCTTCACGACACATTTATGGAATGCGCCAGAGAAATCCCGTATTCTGTGATTATTGAACAAGAGCGCAAGCAAACACTCTTATTCAGAAAAAAACATATGGCCTAGCCTGGAACTACTGTCGGTACGCCGACCACTAGGGCAGAAATTGGGGGTCAGAACCCCGAATGGCCGCATTGCATCCTTCTCCTCCTCCAGCTGTAGGCCCATCAGGTTTCCTCCTTTTCCCTGATGGGCCACTTTTTTTTCCTCGGTGGTATAATGAGCCAATCAGCGTGTCAGCCTGTCAGCGAAAATACTGAAATGCTGAAATGCTAAAATGCTTATAAAAATAAACAAGGAGATATCATGGCTAAACAATGGAATGAAAAACCTGCCATGCAGATTGACGTTAAGAAAAGCTACAGCGCTACAATGGAAACTACAAAAGGGACCATTGAAATTGAACTGTATGCCACTGCTGCCCCAATTACGGTAAATAACTTTGTCTTTCTCATTCGTGAAGGATTTTATGATGGAGTCACCTTCCACCGCGTTATTCCTAACTTTGTGATTCAAGGTGGGGACCCAACTGGTACAGGTCGTGGGGGTCCAGGCTACCGTTTCCAAGATGAGTTCGCTGGCAATCCACACAAACATGGCACCGGCTTTTTGTCCATGGCAAACGCTGGTCCTGGCACCAATGGCAGCCAATTCTTTATTACCCACTCCCCTCAACCCCATCTAGATGGCCGTCACACCGTATTTGGTAAAGTTACCAGCGGTATGGATGTTGTTATCGCCATCAAGCAAGGCGATAAGATGACAACAGTGACGGTCCAAGAAAGTTAATTGCTAGCTTACTATTCAAACCAATAAAAAAAGAGGTCGGTTTTGCCGACCTCTTTTTTTGTACATTTCTTTCTATTGTTCTGTGATTTACATTATTCTGCTTTTTCGTCTAATCGAACAATATCAACTGGTGCATCTTGAGCGAGCAAGCTAAGGGTTGCGTTGAGAACGCGTAATTGTTGTTCACTGTCACCCGGATTCCCAAGGGTTGCACCACGATTTAACATCGAGAGCGTGGCGCGGGGCGCGTTGGTTAAGCGGATTTGACCACCCCAACTGGTAATGGTTGTGGCGATACCTTCCATTTCGAGAGCACGTGCAATCAGTCCACCGGACTGAATACAAAGCGGTCAGGCGGGGACCAAAAGCGCCCCATCTATTTTGGCGGCTTTTGCCCTTTCAACGATAGGGGGTATGGTTTCTCGAACGACCTGACGTACATCAGGTTGATAGCCACAAATGCTGGCCACTTCTGATAAGCTACCAATCTTGCCATCAGCAACCATAGTACGTAAATGGTCTAGGGGAAGTAAAACTTGTGGGTCTTGAAATACGGCCGTTCTGTCATAGTGGGTGTGGGCATAATCAATATCCTCAAACGGCGTGTCAGGTGAAAAGAATCGGACAGAATAATCACCATAATCATTGTGCTCATCAAACCGCTCTTGACTATCCTTTAAATAACCACCAGCTGTCGAAATGAGCATGATCTTACTTTGACTCAGATCAATGCCTGCGACCCCAGGGGCTTGTTCATTCTTGGGACGTTTATAAAGCTTCCAATCGATTTTCCCATCGTCTTGAAAACTTCTTAACCAAGTTTGTTCAAACTCGTCGTACCAAGCATCTAAATTTTCAACTATTTGCATGGAGATGCTCCTCTTTTCATTATTATGCCTTATGTAAATTCTAGAATATTTCTTGAAATAAAACAGGTTAGAAATATGAAATTTAGTCGGTGAAAACCAAAGCTAAGACGATTCTTTTTCAAGATGCTTTATGGTTTTTACTAACCTTAGACGACATGACATGCTGATTTTTGCGACTTCGCATAAGACCTGTTACAAATCGGGGGATGAGCACCCAAAACGACACGACGATTCCCCCAGAGCAAACTGCAAAACTTAACGAAGAAAAGTTTCAAACAGAAGATGTCCTCACTATTGCAGGTGGGCATTTCATTCACGATACGTTTAGCGCATTTATTTCACCCCTCTTGCCCCTTATTCAAGAGCGATTTGCCACAAATTATGCATTAACAGGTAGCTTGGCAATTTTTGCCCAGTTACCCAGCTTGCTCAATCCGCTCATTGGGTACATTGCCGACCGCGTGAGTGTGCGTTACTTCATCATTTTTGCACCAGCTGTCACAGCGACCATGATGAGCTTGATGGGGTTGGCACCGACCTACTTGTCGATGGTTTTCTTGCTGCTCGCAGCGGGCGTTAGTATTGCGGCGTTTCATGCGCCTGCCCCCGCTATGATTGGGCGGGTTGCAGGTAAAGAAACGGGCAAAGGTATGAGCTTCTTTATGGCGAGTGGGGAGCTTGGACGCACTGTGGGACCAATTTTGGCTGTGGCGGGTGTGAACTGGTTTATGCTGGAAGGGATTTGGCGGCTTATGTTT
>JANQSK010000464.1 GCA_028284105.1 Anaerolineae bacterium | reverse complement strand
CTCGCGCCCAAGAATCGATCTTATTTATGGCCTTTTCATTTACGGACGAACGGGTTGGGGAAGCTATTTTAGGGCGGGCTGATTCTGGTGTGGTCGTACAAGGTGTTTTTGAAACGGCTGGGTCTGAAACGGCGTTTAGCTATTATCCACCTATGCGAGATGCGGGTTTGCCAAACTTAGAAGTGCGGCAGGATGGCAACGGCCGTATTATGCATCATAAAATCATCATCGTTGACTTTGAAACAGTCATTCTTGGCTCCTTTAACTTTAGCGAAAGTGCCAACCGTCGGAACGATGAAAACGTCATGATTGTTAAAGATTCAACATTTGCCAACTTTTTTGTAGAGGAATTTTCGGCCGTATGGGACGAGGCCGCTCCTTAAAGGCTTATCCGCTGGAACTGCTCTGTTGAAAACATATTTTTAGATAACAAAAACATTCAACTTGTCACCCCCGCGAAGGCGGGGGTCCATTGGATGCCCGTCTACACGGGCATGACAGGCACAGGGGATAGTCATGCTTCTACCTATCTTTTCAACAGAGCTGCTGGAACGCATAATGCGTTTGAGTTCATAGCAATACTGAAATAGCTAAAGCTCCTGAATGAATGGACAATTCTTCAGGGGCTTTTTTGTTTTAAGCGTATTCGGTACACTGGAACAAATGAAAACAAAAAGAATTTTTCCAAAGAAGTTAAAGAATGGTGATCATATTCGGGTCATCTCCCCAGCTACAACATTAGCCATTATTCCAGAGGATATGCAGCAAACGGCCACCTCACGTTGGCAGAAAATGGGTTTTTCCATCTCATTTAGCGAACATGCAGCTGAACAGAATCAATTTCGTTCGTCATCAGTTGCTTCACGTGTAGCGGATTTGCATGACGCATTTGCAGATCCATCAGTCGATGGCATTTTAACCACCTTAGGGGGATACAACTCCAATCAAATTTTGCACCACCTAGACTACGATCTCATCAAATCCAACCCTAAAGTGCTTTGTGGTTTTTCTGATATCACGGCGCTATCCAATGCAATCTTCGCCAAAACCGGTGTCGTGACCTATTCAGGTCCTCACTATTCCACGCTGGGAATGGTTAAAGGGGCTGACTATACCATGCAGCAGTTCCAGCAGTGTGCAATGCAATCTGATCCTTATCCAATTGAGCAAGCTGAAACCTGGAGTGACGATATGTGGTTTCGGAATCAAGAAGATCGAATATTTATCAAAAATGAGGGATATTTATTGATCAATGAAGGGCATGCTGAAGGTGTAATTTTGGGTGGCAATTTAAGCACCTTCCCCCTTCTGCACGGCACGCCTTTTATGCCTTCTCTAAAAGATGCCATATTACTGATTGAAGATGATGATGAAGCCCATTTAGCTGCCTTTGACCGACTGTTGCAATCTATCATGCATCAGCCTGATTTTGATCAAGTGAGAGGCATTGTCATTGGCCATTTTCAAAAGGGCTCACAAGTTGAGGAACCCGCTTTGATAGAAACGATCAAGAACAAACCTGAATTAGATCATATTCCGGTCATTGCTCGAGCCAGTTTTGGGCACACGACCCCTCAGTTTACATTTCCCATTGGTGGAACCGGTCGGCTTGTTGCTGAAAATGGGAAAGTTATTTTTGAAATTTTGGAACATTAAAAACCTGATTGACTTACTGAGAAACGAGCCTCAACTAAGGAGAAGGAAAAATGAGTTTAAAAACGGCCGTTATTACCGGAGCGGCACGAGGGATTGGACGAGCCATCAGTGAAGCATTGCTCAAAGATGGCTATCGGGTAGTTGGTGTCGATATCAATGAAGCGGTGCTTCATGAAACGGCCGTTTCACTTCAGGCGCAACAACTTCCGTTTGAAGCACACGTTGCTGATTTAACGGCCGTTGATCAAGTAACTGCCCTATTTGCCAACGTGAAAGAACAATATGGTGGCTTAGAAGTCCTCGTTAACAATGCAGGCACCTGTTTTTTAACCGATTTTGTGGATATTTCCCCAGGCGAATTTCGGCAACAGATGGCAATTAACTTTGACAGCGCTTTTTACTGCTGTCAACAGGCCATTCCTTTAATGCTTGAAAGACCAGGCATCAAAAAAATCATTAATATCTCATCCAATGGTGCATATAACTTTGAAGTGTTTGATCCGGCCCACTATCGAGCCAGTAAAGCGGCGTTGGATACAGTGACCAAGCATTTGGCTCGCCAATATGCCACTCAAGGCATCACGGTGAATTC
>JANQSK010000459.1 GCA_028284105.1 Anaerolineae bacterium | reverse complement strand
GAAAATGATTTATTAAATGCAGATTTTTCCAACATTCTTTTTAGTTGGGATTGTAGTTGAAATCAGATCTCACGACTCGAAAAACTCCTAAAGGGACAGGCATTCTGTCATCAGCAGAACGGCCGTTAAAAACTATTTTTTATGAATGAGTCACCTAAACCAGAATTGTGGACAGTTGTTGCCAATATTATTTCTCAAAGGCTATACGGTGAAGAACAAGAAATGCGTCTTGGAACAAGGCTCTTTTCGGGTGGGGCGAAAGTTTACGTCGTCGCCGCATTCATGGGCACGGCCGAAAATGTGATCGTTATCGGTCGTCACAGAGGCTCAAAGAAATATATCCATGCTGTGATCAAAGCGGATATCATTGAAAATTTCAGGCTTAGTTTAATTTACAGTCCAAAAGTTCACGAAATAGCGTCAAACATTTCTGAAAATGGAGCTTGGGTCACAACCGCAAAAAAGGATGCAGAATTTTTGTTAACCGTTCTTCCAAAATGGAAAGCAAACAAAAACAATTAGTTTATTGAGAATCAGGATTGTATTAGATATTAACTTATGATTGTTTGGTTGGCTTCATACCCCCGTTCAGGGAATACCTACTTTAGAATTCTGCTTAAGCAGCTATTTGACATGAATACATCAACTGCTTACGTGGGCAACGATTTTACAGCGTTTGAAGTTGGGAAAGAGTTGGTTGGGCACGTAGCAGAAGAGTGGACCATTGAGGAAATGGCTTCTCAATCACAATGCCACATCGTCAAAACACACAGACGCGCGTCAGATAATTACCCCGCCATCTATTTGCATCGGGACGGCCGAGATTCCATCGTGTCTTATGCTCGTAAAAAGGCGAATGAGGGGTCATCCTATCGGGAAGCACTCAAAAAGTTGATCACGACGTCGACCAGTTCAACAGGAACATGGGGTCAAAATGTGCTTCACTGGTTAAACCGCAACCCTGAAAACACTATTTTTGTCAGTTATGAAGATTTAATCACACGGCCAGAAGAGGTTATTGAGCAAACATTAAACCAGCTTCAACTTGATATGCCATTCCCAAGAAACAGACGATCTGCCCCAACATTTGAAGAGCTACAAACCGTAAACAATCTGTTCTTCCGAAGGGGCACCGTTGGAAGTCACAAAAACGAAATGCCCGATGATTTACATGATCTCTTTTGGCAACAGCCTGAACATTCTGAAGCGATGCGTTTGCTAGGGTATGCTCGTTAAAAATTTTGCATTAGGGGAATTGCAAAATAAAGGATTCTCTTGTTTTATTGAAAAATGACATCGATTTTTAGTGGTTAGAGTCGTTTATTCTATAAAACATTCTGTCTAGCTTCCCAAATCGAATATTTATCGAGACTATCATTTGGATAAATAAATCAGTTAGACAACAGCATAATGGAGCCAAATGAACAAATGGATCTAATTATATTTTGCATCATTTTTAGCCTAGTCATTTCTTATTTGATTCATGCTGAACTTTTCTTCCGAAAATTAAACCAATCTGCACCCGATGTTTATTCAGAGTTAGGGTCGCCTTCTGTAATTGGAAAAAAGCAAAGTGTATTACCTATTTTACGCTTTTTTACAAGCAAGGAATATAAACAACTCGAAGATAAAACGCTTGTGCAAATGGGAGACAGACTGGCTATTCATTTCATTCTCACAATGAGCTGTATGATTACTTTTTTCGGCTACCTGCATTGGTCTGGGCAGTTATAAGGGTTTAAGATTATGAAGATGAACCAAGCAGAATTTATCCTTTTACAAACTTGAAATCTCCAGCCAATTATTGCTGATAAACGACATGCAAAACGTAAAGAACAATCGATATCAAAAATTGCATAATTTTTGCCGCCGCATTTTTGCAATCGCCTTAATCAACTTTGGGCT
>JANQSK010000369.1 GCA_028284105.1 Anaerolineae bacterium | reverse complement strand
GAGAAAAAAGGAATATCCGTATGAGTTTGCATTTAAATACAATTTTTCGCTGGTGCAATGATGTTGAAAAAATGCGCCAATTTTATACTGAATGCTTAGGCCTTAATGAAACGTATTTCAAAAATGACCATGAACACGGTTGGCTCACTTATCAACTCAGCGAAGTTCAACTGGTATTTACACGCTCAGACGAACCTCTTTCTGAATCCAACTTATTTGCCAAAAACCCTGCTTATCGGGACGGTGAAACGCATGAGACTTCATGGGTCATTGAAGTTGAACCTGTTGACTTCAAACCAATTGTCGAGAAAATTAAACAGAATGGTTATCCCATCTATAATGATGGCCCCTACTCTAACCGACCAGGGCATTTACAAATGATCGTCCGCGATCCAATGGGAATGACCGTCGAACTTTATACGCAAACAGAAACGAAGGAAGATTAACGTGGCTAAGGTCAAATTTACTCGCCATCTCATCCGCTTTTTTCCAACGCTTCAAGATAATCAACAAACCGCTGGTAAAACTGTTGCAGAGGTGTTAGCGACTTTGAATGACCAATATCCTGGCATCTCGAGTTATATCGTGAATGAAAACGGGCAATTAAGAAAACACGTCAATATTTTTGTCAACGGTGAACTCATTCGAGATCGGGATGCTCTCACAGACGCAGTCGCGGATGATGAGGTGATTTACTTTTTCCAGGCGCTTTCAGGAGGATAAAATGTCCAAAAATACGCTCATTCTGGGTACTCGTAAAGGCTTACTCATACTTCAAAAGAATAACGAGCAATGGCAGCTCGTTTCTGAATCATTTCATGGGGTGCCATTTTCATACGCAATGCTCGATCCACGAACCCATGTTCTTTGGGCGTGCGCTGACCACGGCCACTGGGGGCAAAAATTATACCGCTCAGGTGATTTGGGCAAAACGTTTGATGAAGTAGATGCTCCCAAATATCCTGAAGGAGCCACGATGTTTGACGTCTTCTCAGGAGGCACAGAAAAACCAGCCAACACTAGCTATCTGTGGACTATTGTGCCCGGTGGTGCAGACGAGCCAAACTGTTTATACATTGGCACGGAACCAGGTGGCTTATTCAAAACAACGGATGGCGGTGAAACATTCCATCTCGTAGAAAGCTTATGGAATCATCACTCGCGTGAAAACAATTGGTTTGGGGGTGGACGTGATCAAGCCGGTTGCTGTTCAGTCGTTGTTGATCCTAGAGATAGTCAACATCTGTATGTGAGCATCAGCATTGGCGGTGTTTATGAATCAAATGATGGTGGCCAAAGCTGGAACGGCCGTAATAAGGGACTCGTCGCCGAATATTTGCCTGATCCTCATCAAGAGTATGGGCACGATGGGCATTGTCTTGTGGCGGCCCCTTCCAACCCTGACGTAATGTGGCAACAAAATCATTGTGGTGTGTTTAAATCCGTAAATGGTGGTCAAAGCTGGACAAATCATACCGCAGGCAAAGTAAAGTTTGGCTTCCCAATCGTCGTTGACGAACAAAAACCAGATACAGCATGGGTTATCCCCGCTTTAAGCGATGATAAACGCATCGCTTTTGATGGGGCTTTATTTGTCGCTCGAACTGAGGATGGTGGGGAAAGTTGGCAAGAACTCCGCCAAGGTTTGCCTCAGCAGCACTGTTATGACGTGGTCTTTCGTCATGCTCTGGATATTGATGGCAACACGCTTATTTTTGGAACCACCACGGGGAATCTTTTTATCTCTGAAGATCGGGGCGATCATTGGACTTCAATTGGCAGCTATTTTCCACCTATCTATTCAGTACGACTTTGTAATTGGAAATAAAAAAAGGATTGGCTTGTAGCCAATCCTTTTCATTACATTATTGAGCATCGTATTCAGCTGAGGCCAGCTTCACACACACTGCATCAATTTCCATTGCCTGTTTGACTTCTTCCACCGGCGGGCGGCTAGGTGATAATCGAATGTTTCGATTATTGGGGTCAACGCCACCAGGGAAAGGTGCCCCAGCAGGTGTTAGTGCCACACCAGCCTCTTTAGCCAGTGCTACAACTCTGTCAGCAACAGGTCTATCGGTATCTAAACTCACAAAGTACCCCCCCTTAGGATTTGTCCATGTTGCTAAGCCTGTACCGCCAAGTTCATTTTCTAATGCATCTTGAACGGCCGTAAATTTCGGTGTCAAAATCGCGCGATGCTTGGTCATCAACCCACTGATACCACCAGGGTATGATTTTAAAAAGCGTACATGACGATACTGTTCGATTTTATTAGGACCAATCGTTTGAAAACCCATTAACTTGGTCAGATAGGCCACATTGGCTTCGCTACTCGCCATAAATCCAATTCCGGCACCCGCAAACGTAATCTTTGACGTTGAGCCAAACAAGACTACGCGATCAGGATTGCCGGCTTCTTCTGCCGCACGAAGTAAATTCATTGTTTTGACGGGCTCATCTGATAAATGATGAACGATGTACGCATCATCTGCAAAGATAGTAAAATCAGAAGCGGCCGTTTTCATGCTGACTAATCGACGTACAGCATCATCTGAAATGGAATCGCCTGTTGGATTACTGTAAGTTGGTACAAAGAAAATGCCTTTAACAGAAGGATCTTTAGCCGCTAAAGCCTCAACTTGATCCATATCTGGTCCATTCTCTGTAATAGGAACTGGCACAAGCTCATACCCAATCACTTCCAACAGTTTAAAATGCCGGTCGTATCCTGGGATGGTCACAATCATTTTAGGAGATTGATTGAACCAAGGCGCATCACTATTCTTAAGCCCTTTCAGCATCGCCCATTTCAATGTGCTGGCCATCAATTCAAGGCTGGCATTGTTCCCAACGATCATTTCACTGGCTTTAACCCCAAGCATTTCACTAAATAATTCACGTGCTTCTGGAAGTCCAGCCACACCACCAGGATAATTTCGTAGATCGACCCCGCTTGGTGTCTCGAGCGTATCTTCATTGACAATCGTCAACATATCATTTGATAAATCGAAGTTTTGATTGCTTGGCTGCCCACGCTGCATATTCAACTTTAAATCCATCGACTTAAAGTCATCAAACCGTTTTTGTAGTGTATCTAATGTTTCACCCATTTGATTTCTTCTCCAATTAAAAATTTCTCCAAAGGTTTCTCTTTTTCTTCTGGATGAAAACCAAAGAGCTTTTTAAAAAATAATGAACTAAATATTGGTTTCCACCGATTAAATTTAGGCAAAAATAAAGCACCGTATAGGTGCAAGATAGAAAGTAATGGGAAAGCGAAAACGAGACACAAACCAATGTGTCTCGTCAGTTTAAAAATTTATAAAGCTAAAACCTTAACGTGCTTCACGATAAACGACGTGACGACGCAAGATTGGATCGTACTTTTTTAGCTCCAGACGTTGTGGGTTATTACGTCGGTTTTTAAATGTAATATACATATGTGAGCTTTCAGTGCTGCGCATTTTAATAACGCCGCGTACGCCTTTTTTCTTAGCCATGTGATTCTCCTAAGCTAATTAGTACTTACTGAGCTGCTAATTATGATGTAACGTCTTTCAAAGAAAGACCTTGTTTTTTCAAGTAAGGCATCAAACCAATTTTGTCAACGGTGCGCATCGCACGAACAGACATACGAATACGAACTGAACGATCGAGTTCAGGAACGAATACGCGTTTTGATTGGAGGTTAGGCATAAAACGACGTTTGGTCTTCTTTTGTGAAAACGAGACGTTGTTTCCAGTTAACGGGCCTTTGCCTGAAATTTTGCATTTGCGAGACATAATTCTTCCTCAAATATTTTTACCAACTTGCATCTTATCAAATTTTCTTTAAACAAGCTTTAGCAAGCGGATCCTAATTCAGTGGATTCTTATGAATAATATATCGGCCAATATCATCGCCTTGGGCTTGACATGTTTTCATATCAATTTTAAAAGTGTGCCCACCAGAGACCCACTGTAATGCTTCTTGAAGTAAGCCTAACCCCAAATAACACACGGGGTGGTCTGCTTGGCGATTCCAACACATAGGGCATTGTTCCAGCGTATACACAAAGTGGTCGCCTTCATCTGAAACCTCTGATTTTTGATCAGAAAACTGGGAGAATATACGCGCTAACGCTGGAAGACCTATTTTGAGCTTACTGTTGAGTGGCAAAACCCGAAACGCGAGATCACCTACCCCAACTAGAGCACCCACCCCTTTTGCACCATTCTCAAAAGTGGCACGACCAGCTCGAATAGCTAGTCCTCGTCCGCCCCTTGGACCATACATCTCTTCAAGAGCAGCTTGCAGGGCAGTCAATTCAGAAAAAGGAAACTCTTTTTCTAAATTATTTGGGGGTCTTTCATGTATATATTTTTCGAGCTTAGCTAAACGCAAAACTGCGTGAAGCCCATTTTTACCCATCACCTCTTCAAGTGCATCTATTATAATTCGAGCAAACCGATTGGGGTAAAATAACTCGTCAGGTTGATTGGAGGTCATTCCTGATTGTTCCTAAATTTTCTTACACGAACAACTTGTGCAGGAAAGTGGCCGATTGTCAAAGTTCGATAAAATAAAAATTGAATATAAGCGATAAATCGATTTATTCGTCAACGAATGGCAAAAGTGCCAAGTGCCGTGCTTTTTTCACTTCGATAGCCAAAGCGCGTTGCTCTTTAGCGCACAAGCGAGTTTGACGGCGAGGCCGAATACGGCCGTATTCATTCAAGTAGCGTCGTAATGCATCGGCATTTTTATAATCAAAGGTTACGCCCTTGATGCACCCTTTTCGAGGGCGTCTGTTGCGCCGATCGTTATCATAAGCCATAAAAAACTCCTTCAACAAGTTTTAAAATTGGTTTAGAAAAATGAGTATTGAGTCTTATTTAGAATGCTCATTATCTTCATTTTTCTCAGGTAAATCACTTGATTTGCGTTTGTGATTTACTTATCTGGTGAGGGAGTAGTGGCCTCATCCAGTGTAGTGGCATACAGCCTATCGATTCTAACGTTTCTTCTTCAAAAGTCAAGTAGTTTTTCGGCCTGCTTTAACAAAAGAAACGGCCGTTTTTCGAACATCTTTACTCTTAACTAAAGTTTCACCAACTAAAATCGCATCAACCCCGATTTCAGCCATCTTTTGCACATCTTCATTCGTTTTCAAGCCACTTTCCCCAACAACCACAATATCATCAGGAATGCGTTCTCTTAAACGAGCTGTGTTTTCAAAATCAACTTCAAACGTTTGTAAATTACGATTATTGACACCCACTATGCGCGGGTTAAGTGTCAGAACTGTGTCTAACTCTTCTTCCTTATGCACTTCAATTAATGCATTCATACCCAGTTTGTGGGTCAACTTGAGAAGAGTTGCCATTTCACTCTTACTAAGCACTGCTGCAATCAGCAAAATGCAATCAGCTCCGGCCACGCGTGCTTCATATATTTGATAAGGGTCAAACATAAAATCTTTTCGAAGCACTGGGATTTTGACACTTTCTTTCACATCTCGAAGATCTTCGAGTGAGCCTTGAAAGTGTGGGCTATCTGTTAAGACAGAAATTGCTGATGCACCAGCTTTTTCATATATCTTTGCAAACCGAACGGCGTCATAATCTGGCACCATGAGCCCTTTGCTTGGAGACGCCTTTTTGCACTCAGCGATGAGTGAAACGCCCGGCTTTTTTAGAGCAGCATAAAAGTCAAGTGGTTTTGCAGAAACTTGTGCAAACGCTCTTAAATCCTCAAATGGCGTTTCTCGCATAATTTTGGGAAGTTGCTCCCGATGGTGCGCCATAATCGCATCTAAAATCTGGCCTCGTTGTTTAGCTATCTTTGGAACACTCATGATGAAAAACTATTGGTTGCTTCAATCCAAGATTGTAAGGTTTTGAAAGCAGCCCCGCTGTCAATGGATTCTTTTGCTTGAGCAATACCACTTGCAATGTCATTTGTATCAACGCCAAGCGTTGCCCCAGCGTTGAGCAAGACGATATCTCTACGTGGCCCTTTATCTTTACCACTCAAAATATCGAGGGTGATTTGGGCATTTTCTTCCGGTTCACCCCCAATCATCTTATCTAAGTCACCACGTTCAATGCCATAATCCATGGGATCCATGTCAAAGGTTTTAACATGACCATCTTTGACGTAGCTCATTTGATTGACACCCGTTGTTGATAGTTCGTCAAGACCATCTGCGCCATGAACCACATAAGCCGCTTTCTTGCCTAAACGTCCCAATACGTGTGCGAGCGGTTCAGTTAGGTAAGGAGCAAAGACACCAACTAACAAATGGGTTGCCCCAGCGGGATTAGTGAGGGGGCCAAGGACATTAAAGATTGTCCGCTGCCCTAGCTCACGACGTGGGCCAATTGCATGTCGCATTGCAGGATGATGCTTGATCGCATACAAAAATCCGATTCCAACTTGATTCACACATTCGGCGACTTGGTCTGCTCCCAAATCCAAATTAGCACCTAATGCCATAAGCACATCCGCTGCGCCAGAACGGCTGCTTGCAGCACGGTTGCCATGCTTTGCCACTTTTTTACCTGCTCCAGCGACGACGAATGCAGACGTTGTGGAAATGTTAAACGTGTGTTTTCCATCACCGCCAGTACCAACGGTATCAATTAACATGCCATCGGATGACCCGGTGTCAACGTTAACCGGAATAACATGCTCGAGCATTGACTTAGCACTACCCGCAATCTCGTCAATTGATTCCCCTTTCATTCGCAACGCCGTTAAGTAGCTCCCAATTTGAGCTTGGGTTGCATCACCACTCATGATTTGATTCATGGTGGCTTCGGCTTGTTCAAATGTCAGATTACGGCCGTTAATGACCTCAGCAATGGCTTCTCGAATAGCCATATTCTCCTCCTAAAATCAGGTGATTCCCTACATTACTTTTTGTATTTTCAGCCAATCGCCACCCATTTGTTCATTGGCTTGATTGATTGCATCTGAAGAGCCTAAAACAACAACAAGGCCATTGTCTCGAACAGACTCTAATTGATCAGCGAAGCGAACAAAGTCAGCAGAGGTTGCGCCTAACACTTCATCCCGTATTTGTTGCCGAACCTCATCGGTCACACCAAGCAGGTGGCGAAGCAAAGCTGAATACCCTTTCGCATCTGGTAGCTGATAACTATCTAAGTCACTAACGGCACCGATAATACTTTTTACTAACTCATCATCTGAGATGCCTTGACGCAAAAACTGAGCGGTTTGATCATAATTTTCAATCGATCCAATCAAATTTGGATCACGATAGGAAAGGTAGTTCCAAACGCCAGAGTGTCGGCTAAAAGCAGCAAAGCCACCATAGGCCCCACCCATCACGCGTATTTTTTCCCACAGCCACGTTGTCCCTAAATATTTCTTGATGACTTCAAGGGACCCATGATATGTATAGTCATGATTGAAAAGATTGGTGCCTTTCCCGACGTAGTTAACTTGGGCTGGAATGGTGAGCCCTTCAGAAACGGCCGTTTGTTGCCATTGCCAGCTACGAACTTGTCCCCCTTTGGCAGGTAGTTGTTCGATAAAGCCATGTAGTTGAGGTGCAAATTGTCCCCAATCGCTACTATCCAGCGTCACGTTGCAAATCATATTGGCACGATCGATAACTGTTTCACGCACCGCTTCAAGCTTGGCTAAAACCGATGGCCAATCAGACTCCACTTCCTCAGCAAGTTTTCGCAAAAAGAATAAGTAAGATATGCCGTTTAATTGCTCACTTGCCCATCCCCCTTCAGAAAAGTAACTGTTGAGACGGGTATTGATAATCGAGTGACCACTTGGCACCAAGCCTGATTCCAACTGCGCCTTTGATTTCAGCACCATTTGGCTAAACCGCTCTTGGTTATCCAAATTAACGGTCATCACCATATCCAGCATGATGGCCAGCATATCTTCAGTCTGATCCATCGTAGACTTACCGCTCACAAAGAGCACAGTGCTAGCTGTATCATCTTTGTATTTGCTCGTTACAGATGTGCTCGCATAAATCCCACCCGTTTTACGCCCAATACGCTGGGAGAGCTTAACGCAATCTTCTGATTTGGTTCCAATTTCGGTCAATGTACGGCTAAAGAGCTTTACAAAAGGAAGAAGCTCTTCAGGTAACGTGTGAAAGTCAAAGCCAACTTCTAAATAGACGATACCATTTGTGAACAGATCGTGATGCAAAATGGGTG